>NZ_CP045559.1:0-20370 GCF_009495675.1 Citrobacter sp. S39 | reverse complement strand
GCGGTCTTCACTGCGTGATCGAGTTGATCGACACCCGCCGTGACACGCTCCATGAAGTGCCTGCCTGCGTCTGTTAGCCGAACGCCCCGCGCATGGCGCTCAAATAGCAGGACACCAAGGTTATCCTCCAGCGCTTTCACACGCGCGCTGACGCTCGACTGGCTGATACCAAGTGCCTTGGCCGCATGCCGAAAATTCAGATGCTCGGCGACGGCGATGAACTGAACAAGGGAAATGAGCGGTATCCTGCCAGACAGGATACCGACATTCACGAGGTTTCGATGGTTAGTGCGCCGCATCGGAGCGGGCCTGCTACCAGTCGTCGGTTAGACGACTGGCGACTTCTCGGTGGCAGCCCCACGGAGCCGAAGGAGCACCAGCCCCAACGAAACCAGTACCGCCATCGCCGTGGCGTAACAGATCACGGGCCACGCTGTGTCACCGTTTAAAAGTGCCACCGCCAATGTCCCGACAATGCTGACTATCAGGCTTTGAACGCAGAAGTAGAACGCGACCGCTGATCCCGCGATGTCGTCGAACTCTGCCAAAGCGCCGTTCGCGGTAACGGACACCGTGAAGACAATACCGACCGCGACAACCCACATCGGTAGGATGAAGGTGAGGAATGACGGCGAGCCGTAAAGTTCGCCGATCCCCAACAGGACCGCTCCGCAAACAAGCAACGCCATCCCACGCGCCACGCATCCTGCGATGCCCCATCTGGCGACAAAGGACTTCGCGAAACGGGTTGTCACGATCATTACAAGCGCGACAGTGGCGAAGGCAAAGCTGAATCCGATCTCGGAATATTCCGCTTGGCCTATGAGCACACGGGTAGCCGTCGAGAAGAAGACGAAGTAGGTGCCCATACCGGCGCTAAAGCCGACAGTGTAAACCCAAAAAGCCGGACTCGCGAAGATCGGCAAGACAGATCGGCGCGTCTTGACTTGATCCAGAGGGCGGGTTTCGTGCCACCTGAAACCCGCATTTAGGAGTGCGAGCATCGCCAGTATAGCCAAAGTAATGAATATCGCCTGCCATCCCAAGAACTCGCCGATCAATGCTCCGGCGATAGGGCCGAGCGCAGGCACGAACGCCAGCATCGAACTGAAAAGGCCGTAGATGACGACACCCTCAGGACGGTTGGCATAAACGTCGCGAACCGTCGCGAACGTCGCCACCAGCATGGCCGACGCGCCCACTGCTTGAAGTAGACGGAAAGCGACAAAGGCCGGTGCAGTTGAAGACCAAGCTGCTCCCAGAGACGCAATGACGAAAGCCGTTGCGCCCGCAAGTAGAATTGGCCGTCGCCCGATTCTGTCTGAGAGCGGACCAAAAATCACCTGGCCCACGCCGAGCATCACCATATAGAGGCTCAACGTGAGTTGGATCATAGCGGGCGTCGTGTTCAGGATGCCGGGCATCGCTGGAACGACAGGGAGATAAATATCCATCGCCAGTGAAGCGAGGATGTCGAAAGGAGCCATCAGCAGCAGTGCTGCCGGCAGCGTATAGGCCCACGCGGGGCGTGTGGTGGTCATGACGAATCAACCCTCGATTAAGGAATACCGGGCGACGTCTGCTCGTCAGCAATCAGATGAGACTAGCCTTACAGAGCGCCGCAACAACAATACTGGTTGTTGCGGCTTACTTGTCTGCTGACTTGGAATTTCCCATCTGATTACTCCACGCTTACGAATATGAATTGCTACATTTTATCCGATTATCTTTTGCTTCGCAATGCGGCATGGGCGCACTCAGCGTTCCAGCCCCCTCTGCCGCCCTAACTGCCACGACACCGACCCGCCCTGCACGATGCCCATAACCTCGCGGCCGAGTTGGCGGTCGATGATCGGCCGCCACGGGACAAGGGTGAACTCATGGGATTTCTCGACCACGGCGAACTTGCCGCTCGATAGATGCACGGTTCCGGTAAACTTGCCGCTGACGCTCTCGCCGTCCGTGGCGGCGCGGAACGGCAGGCCCTTACTCAAAGCCATATCCGATCCGACGCCGGCTACCTCGCGCTCCCGCAGGATGGCGAGAAGGTTGCGCCGGTAGAAGACGCGGCTGTCCCGGCTGCGGGTGGCGTCGCCCTGTTCGATATGGTGCTCGCGGCGCTGGTCCATGGCTTCGCGGACTTGTTGCCCGAAGCCGGTTGGCGCAAGGTCGGCCGTCTCGCCGTGGATCAGCCGCCGGTCCAGCCAGGTCGCGCCGTCCGATCCGATCTGTTTGTTCAGATCGACCGGGGAAAGGACGCGAACGCTGGCCTGACTGTCTCGGCCGGCGTCATGGGCGGCGGCACGGCTGACCAGATCATCGGGGATGCGCCATTGGTCGGCGTCGATCCGCTCGACGATACCGGCCCGGCGTAGCGCCTCCAGCCGGCGCACATGGGCATCGACATAGCCCTCATAGTCGCCGCCTGGAACGCGGCACGTATAGGAAGAATAAACGCCCTTTTCACCCAAGTCCAACAGCTTTGGACCGCAGTTGACTCTTTCGACACCCCTGCGATGCAACCCAATCCGGCTGACGGGGAGCCAGCAACGCTGAAAATTTACCCTCCTCTTTCCCACTAGCGGCTCCTTTTCCGACAACCAGCACGGCGGATCCCTGCCGCGGCGCTGTGAACGCAGCATTTTGATTGGTATCGTTGGCCTTCAGGCTCGTCAGTCAAACAGACCCAGGAGCAGCTCAGCCGGTGGCGCCCGGCTTTCGGGTAACGCCCTGGTCCCGCTGGTTTCGGCTTTGTGCTTCAGGTGATCAAGGATCTGCTTGATCACTATAGGGTCTTCAATGCAGGCGATGACTTTCATGGCGCCGCCGCAGCCGCTGCAGGTCTCGATGTCGATATTGAAAACACGCTTGAGCCGTTGCGCCCATGTCATCGACGCTCGCCGTTGTGCTGGTGTTGCCGGTTCATCAGCCACCCTGACCTTGTTGCCCCTGCCCCGTTTTGCCGGCGTGACCAACGCCCGGTGCCGACTGTTGGGTGCGAACACCCCGTGGAAGCGGGTTAGGTTGACTCTGGGCTTCGGTACCAGGGCGGCCAGCCTTGCAATGAAATCCAATGGTTCGAAAATGACGTGCGTGGTGCCGTCCCGGTACGGCGTCTTGAGCTGGTAGCGCACGTTGCCGCCTCGTGTTAACGACAGCCGCTTCTCGGATACCGCCGGGCGGCTGATGTACCGGCACAGCCGTTCGAGCTTCTTGCGTTCATCGGCCCTGGCCGCCACGCCGGCGTGCAGGCTGGACCCGGCTACCTTGCCAATCCCGTCACCGAACGGATCACCACTGGTCGGCAGAGTTTGCAAAGTGAACACCTTTCGCCCCGCCTGTGAACCGACAGCGATACGGTAAGTGATCGAGTGCCCCAGCAGGGGTGTCATCGGGTCGTCATCCACCGCATCCGAGGCCAGATAGCTGTTTTCGACATCCCGTTCCAGCAGGCCTTGCCGTTCCAGATAGCGACCCACCCGGTGGGCGATGGTGTGCGTCAGCTGGGTGAGCTCTGGGCTGGTCGGCGCCTTGACCCAGCGGAAACGCGCTGAGCCGTGGGATTGCTCGACATACACACCGTCGAGAAACAGCATGTGGAAGTGAACATTCAGATTGAGCGCCGATCCAAAACGCTGGATCAGGGTGACCGCGCCCGTCTTGGCCACTTGGTGGGTATGGCCCGCTTTCTTGACCAGGTGCGTGGCAATGACGCGGTAAACGATGCCCAGCACCCACCCCATGATCTCGGGCCGGCTGGCAAACAGGAAACGCAGCTGAAACGGGAAGCTCAACACCCACTGACGCATGGGTTGTTCAGGCAGTACTTCATCAACCAGCAAGGCGGCACTTTCGGCCATCCGCCGCGCCCCACAGCTCGGGCAGAAACCGCGACGCTTACAGCTGAAAGCGACCAGGTGCTCGGCGTGGCAAGACTCGCAGCGAACCCGTAGAAAGCCATGCTCCAGCCGCCCGCATTGGAGAAATTCTTCAAATTCCCGTTGCACATAGCCCGGCAATTCCTTTCCCTGCTCTGCCATAAGCGCAGCGAATGCCGGGTAATACTCGTCAACGATCTGATAGAGAAGGGTTTGCTCGGGTCGGTGGCTCTGGTAACGACCAGTATCCCGATCCCGGCTGGCCGTCCTGGCCGCCACATGAGGCATGTTCCGCGTCCTTGCAATACTGTGTTTACATACAGTCTATCGCTTAGCGGAAAGTTCTTTTACCCTCAGCCGAAATGCCTGCCGTTGCTAGACATTGCCAGCCAGTGCCCGTCACTCCCACTCGATTGTAAACAAGCACACAAAACCCTTTAGTGACAACAATTTGCAAGAACTATCAGGCTCAGTGCCATGAAAAATACCATGACCAGATCATGAGGTTGAACACGGCTTGCGCCGGCAGCGTTCACGCTCCTGGTCGGCGATCTCGCCCGGCTGCAATGCTAGCTCAGCATCGGTCATGCGCTCCAGCACGTCGCGTAGGCGGATGGTGCAAGGAATGGGCGGCAGCTCGAACTCATAGCCGCCGGCGATCATTTCGGCCGCAATCTCCTCGGTGATGAAAAACGGCTCGTCGTCTTGGTTCGGCTTCTTCATGCCCTTTCCTCCTGGCGCTCATCCTGGCCGACAGCGGCCAGGGCATCGGCTTCCGTCAATGCGTCCTCCACGAACGCGCCGTGCTGCTTCGCTTCGGCCTGGCTGACCTCGGCCCATATCCGTTTCACCTGGGCCGCACTGTACCCGGCCAGCTCGGCGGTCTTGTTGATGCTGTAGCCGGACTTGCGCAGCGCGACAACTTGGGCGCGGCGCTTCGGATCAGCACGGCGGCCCTTGTACCGCCCGGCCTGGCGGGCCAACTCAATGCCTTGGCGCTGGCGTTCGCGCCTGTCCTCGTAGTCGTCGCGGGCCATCTGCAAGGCCAGGCGAAAAAGCATGATCTGCACGGCTTCCAGCACGATCTTGGCGACGCCCTGGGCCTCGGCCGCCAGGTCGGATAGATCGACCACGCCAGGGACGGCCAGGCGTGCGCCTTTGGCCTGTATCGAGGCCACCAGGCGCTCGGCCTCGGGCAAAGGTAGGCGGCTGATGCGGTCGATCTTCTCGGCAATGACCACCTCGCCGGGCTGTAGGTCGCCGATCATGCGCAGCAGCTCAGGCCGGTCGGCGCGTGCGCCGGATGCCTTCTCACGGTAGATGCCGGCGACGTAGTAGCCGGCGGCCTTCGCGGCCGTAGTGATCGCCTCTTGGCGTTCCAAGTCCTGCGCGTCGGTGCTGACGCGCAGATAGACCCGCGCCACCATCGGCGCGGCTACTGGCTTCGTCCTGCGCATACTTGCGGGCTCCTTTGGGCATACGCAAAGTGTCCGGTCATGCTACCCCCGGCCAAAAAGGCCGTCATGCGATTTATCTTGGCCGGGTCGTTATTGGCGGGTCTAAATGGCCGCTCCGTGGATCTCATCGCCAGAAATGGCGATGCGAGATCCAGGGCAGGGCGGCCGCCATCGTCAGACCTGGCGATGGTCGACGCCGGCGCGCATCGTCGGATGTGGCGATGCGAGCTCGAGGTCGGTGGCCACCGCCGGCGACCTGGTGCCATCGTCGGCAATGGCGATGCTGCAGCTCGACGTGCGCGGCCTGGTCGTCTCGGCATCGTCGGATGCGGCGATGCTCGAGCGAGGCGAAAAAAAACCGCCTCGGGGTGTCCGAGGCGGCAAGTCTGCATGCGGTTCAGGGAGGAAGAAACCGCGCCGGCGATCAGGGAGGAAAACCGCGCGGCCTGATGTGCAGCTCGGCCACTTTAGCCGGATTTTTCGACTTATCCGATGCGAGCGGCCCGCCGTGGGCGCTGCTCGATCTGCTGTTGCTTTTTCTCGACGTGCTTCTGCTCCTGGTGCTGCTGCTCGTCGCGCGGCACTGTTGCAAAGTTAGCGATGAGGCAGCCTTTTGTCTTATTCAAAGGCCTTACATTTCAAAAACTCTGCTTACCAGGCGCATTTCGCCCAGGGGATCACCATAATAAAATGCTGAGGCCTGGCCTTTGCGTAGTGCACGCATCACCTCAATACCTTTGATGGTGGCGTAAGCCGTCTTCATGGATTTAAATCCCAGCGTGGCGCCGATTATCCGTTTCAGTTTGCCATGATCGCATTCAATCACGTTGTTCCGGTACTTAATCTGTCGGTGTTCAACGTCAGACGGGCACCGGCCTTCGCGTTTGAGCAGAGCAAGCGCGCGACCATAGGCGGGCGCTTTATCCGTGTTGATGAATCGCGGGATCTGCCACTTCTTCACGTTGTTGAGGATTTTACCCAGAAACCGGTATGCAGCTTTGCTGTTACGACGGGAGGAGAGATAAAAATCGACAGTGCGGCCCCGGCTGTCGACGGCCCGGTACAGATACGCCCAGCGGCCATTGACCTTCACGTAGGTTTCATCCATGTGCCACGGGCAAAGATCGGAAGGGTTACGCCAGTACCAGCGCAGCCGTTTTTCCATTTCAGGCGCATAACGCTGAACCCAGCGGTAAATCGTGGAGTGATCGACATTCACTCCGCGTTCAGCCAGCATCTCCTGCAGCTCACGGTAACTGATGCCGTATTTGCAGTACCAGCGTACGGCCCACAGAATGATGTCACGCTGAAAATGCCGGCCTTTGAATGGGTTCATGTGCAGCTCCATCAGCAAAAGGGGATGATAAGTTTATCACCACCGACTATTTGCAACAGTGCCATAAAAACCGGAACCGCAGAGAAGTTAGGTGCCGGTGGAAAATATGACGGGGGGCATATTACCTATACGGCAGGCGTCGCGCCGGCGAGCCGTCCTGAAGTGGCACTGGTTGTGGTTATTAACAATCCCAAAGCGGGACAGCATTTTGGTGGCTCAGTGGCGGCGCCTGTCTTCGGCCAGATTATCGGTCCGGTGCTTACCCGGCTGAAGATTGCACCGGATGCTTTACGTGCTCCGGTGGTACACCGACAGTCCGGCTGAACAGAGCCTGTTTACTCATTATTTATCTATTATTACTTAACTTAATTTTAAAAAGGATATTAATATGAAAAAGATCCGCCTTATTATAATCTCTTTACTGGCTGGAATGTGTACTCCAGCATTATCTACACCAGTCAATGTTACTGATACAATACAAAGCACAGAAGACCATATCAAAGGTCGGGTTGGTTTTACTGAAATAGACTTTTTATCCGGGAAGGTTCTGAGTAGTCATCGCCGTGAAGAACGTTTTCCTATGATGAGCACATTCAAAGTTTTGTTATGTGGAGCAATATTAGTACGTGTTGATAAAGGGCTTGAACAACTTGAACGCCGAATTACCTATAATAAGCATGACCTGGACGACTATTCTCCACTAACCAGTCAGCACATTGCAGATGGAATGACGGTTTCTGAGTTATGCAATGCTGCCATTACCACCAGTGATAACACTGCTGCAAATTTATTGCTATCAACTATTGGCGGGCCGGAGGGATTAACTCATTTTCTGCGTAGCACTGGTGATAGTTATACAAGGCTTGATCGACACGAACCCAGCCTTAATGAGGCGAAGCCTGGCGATGAGCGTGATACCACCACTCCGGCAGCGATGGCTCAAACGCTACAAAAATTGTTAAACGAAAGTGTACTTACAGAAAAATCTCGAAAAAAATTAATAAGCTGGATGCAGGAAGATAAAGTCGGCGGGCCTCTGTTCCGCTCTGTACTGCCAGCTGGCTGGATGATAGCGGATAAAACAGGAGCAGGTGATCACGGATCTCGGGGCATCGTTGCACTGTTGGGCCCCGGAGGCAAGCCATCTCGTATAGTAGTCCTGTATATTACAAATACTCATTCATCTATGAATGAACTCAACGAGCATATTGCAGGGATCGGAGATTCAGTAATTAAGAACTGGTAATATATTTACAGTGGATTTGACCCTATATATCCAGACGTTTTTGCTCTCTTACGGTTGCGATAACTTCCTGCGTATATATTCCCGTGGTGAGCGATATCCCAGTGCACTATGCGGATGATGTTCGTTGTAATGACTGAACGCCACCGCCAGATTCATCACCGCTGCCTCGCTGTCCGGTTTCGGCATGATGCTGATGTAGTCCCGTTTTATCGTCATCACGAAGCTTTCTGCTATGCCATTGCTTTCCGGGCTTCGCACTGCTGTCGTACAAGGCTCCAGTCCCAGCAACCGGGCGAACGCCGGCACTGTTGGCAACTGCCTTCCGAAGCGTTTTTCCACCGCACCCAGCATGACATCCTGCACCGTTTCTTTGTCATAGCCTCCGGTGCTCGCTGCCCAGTCAATGATCTCCCTGTCGCAGCAGTCCTGCGCGAAGGTCACCCGCAGCTTTTCGCCATTATCACAGCGGAACTCAAAGCCATCTGAGCACCAGCGCCGGTTACTTTCCGCTACTGCTACGCGCCCCTTATGGGCCCGCTTACGGCAAGGATCAGCGGGTTTACGTTCAAGAAGCAGATTATGCGTTCTCATAATGCGATACACCCGCTTTGCATTAACCACAGGCAGGCCGTCCCGCTCCGACTCCCGTCGCAGCAGCGCCCACACACGGCGATAACCATACGTCGGCAGGTCAGCCACCGCCATGTTTATCCGGGACAATACGGTGGTATCGTCAGAACGGGGCTGCCGTCTGCGATCCTGTCAGTCAGATGGCCGGTGAACCCGAATGCTCAACTGCGCACGCGACACGCCAAGACTTCTGCAAACGTCGCTTATTCGTCGTTCCCAGGCAACGAGGGCGCATGCGCAATCCATTTTTTTGCCCGGCCGAACTCCACGGCCTCTTTGAGTATCTCGGCTTCCATCGTCTTTTTGCCCAGAAGGCGCTGGAGTTCGCGAATTTGCTTATTGGCGGCAGCGAGTTCGGAGGCCGGCACCACTTCCTCGCCCGATGCAACAGCCGTCAGTGAACCGTCTTAATATTGCTTGCGCCATTTGAATATCTGGTTTGCATTGATGCCATGCAGGCGCGCGACATGAGACACGGTCATACCGGGCTCCATAGTCTGCTGAATAATGGCAATTTTTTCCTGCGGTGTACGACGCCGACGCCGCTCAGGTCCTGATAACACTTCAACCATCTTATCGTTCTGACTGGTATTAAACATAGTTCCAAGACTACCTCTTATTTTAAGAGAGTCGAAGTGTCTGGTGATCTATGGGGCCAGTCTAGCCCTCTTCCAAGTGTAGGGAGATATAGTCAAAGTTTGCTTCTCCGCCGATGAGTCCGCCCTGCGTCGGATAGTCCGATTTTTTACCGGCGAAGCACGGCTCTCCTAACCCTATCTAAAGCGAATAACTTTTTTCAACAGGGCCGCGTGCCAATGCAAGAGCGATAGGCGCTCTACGCGCCAATTTGACCACTTAAAACAGGTAAATTGAGGGGTTGTAATGTGTTGATGTAACAGGCTTTTATTTTAATGTCTTGGCATATGTATAATGGTAGTCTAGCCCTCCTTTCAACAAGGAGTACTCATGGAAACCTACAATCATACATATCGGCACCACAACTTTTCACATAAAGACTTAAGTGATCTCACCTTCACCGCTTGCACATTCATTCGCAGCGACTTTCGACGTGCTAACTTGCGTGATACGACATTCGTCAACTGCAAGTTCATTGAACAGGGTGATATCGAAGGCTGCCACTTTGATGTCGCAGATCTTCGTGATGCAAGTTTCCAACAATGCCAACTTGCGATGGCAAACTTCAGTAATGCCAATTGCTACGGTATAGAGTTCCGTGCGTGTGATTTAAAAGGTGCCAACTTTTCCCGAACAAACTTTGCCCATCAAGTGAGTAATCGTATGTACTTTTGCTCAGCATTTATTTCTGGATGTAATCTTTCCTATGCCAATATGGAGAGGGTTTGTTTAGAAAAATGTGAGTTGTTTGAAAATCGCTGGATAGGAACGAACCTAGCGGGTGCATCACTGAAAGAGTCAGACTTAAGTCGAGGTGTTTTTTCCGAAGATGTCTGGGGGCAATTTAGCCTACAGGGTGCCAATTTATGCCACGCCGAACTCGACGGTTTAGATCCCCGCAAAGTCGATACATCAGGTATCAAAATTGCAGCCTGGCAGCAAGAACTGATTCTCGAAGCACTGGGTATTGTTGTTTATCCTGACTAATTGCTTTGATGTGTGATTTTAAACGCTCAAATTTATAAAACGAATAATATTGTCAACCTTGCAATAATAGACATAGGGACAACCATGTATAAATTTTTACCCTCAGGCGTCTTCACAATAGAGCCATATAGCAGTGGGTCACTTAGTGGGCTTAATTTTTCCATTAAAGATAATATTAATATTGCTCAGTATAAAACATCATATGGTAGCCCATCTTGGCAAGTAAACATAAGGCTGCCATTTATAAGGCACTGTTGCAAAAATGTGGAGGTGATAGGGGTACTACGCCGGAACCCCAGATTTTTCCGTCCGTTCAAATTATCCACGGTTGAGCAGCTTGATCCCGTCCGCCCGCAGTTGACCAACAGGGGAAATATGCCTGTACAAAGTTTGCCGGGTTATCCCAAGTTCCTGGCATAGCGTACTGACCTTTGTTTCTGATTGTCCCATTGATGCCATTGCCAGTCGCAGTTTGACTGGCGTCATTTTATAAGGTCGGCCGCCGTTCCGCCCACGGGCTCTTGCTGATGCCAGACCTGCAGTCGTTCTTTCAGCAATCAGTTCGCGCTCAAACTCCGCCAGTGCGGCAAAGATACCGAAGACAAGCTTGCCAGCGGCCGTTGTTGTGTCGATAGTCGCCCCGTGACCGGTCAGCACTTTCAGACCGGTCCCCCTCGCGGTCAGGTCGTGCACTGTATTAATGAGATGACGAAGATCACGACCGAGGCGGTCCAGCTTCCATACGACCGAGAGCATAAAAAATATTGGGGCAGCGTGAGCTATGCTGCCATCGCTGGTCCCTTCCCGTCACTTTGAAAACCCGGATACCAGCAGACAAATTTATCCTGCAGTTCGTTATTCAAAACGGCGGTCCGGGTCTGTAACAAATAATGAGCCCCTTTTCTGCTCCACTGCATCTGCTGCTTTTTGGCCATTCGTCTGGCGATCACTTCATTGATCGTGGATTCCACAAACGCGGTTGATACCGGCTCTCCGTACCGACGCATTTCGCCGTAGTTTGGGATCATCATCTTATTATTCCGGATGTAGGTATACATTTCATCCAGATGTTTTTGCAGGGATTTCAGGCTAGGATAGCTGAGTTCAGGGTCATCGCAATACATAACGCAATTATCAATATGTTCCAGCGCAGCGACAACATTGCCATGCCAGAGATATCGTTTAATGCTTTCCAGCAGTGCCAGAACTTTACTCCCCGCCTCTGGATCTGATACCAGCAGTCCCCGGGCATATTGCATGAGCACCTTCAGCCTCATGGTGATATGAAACCAGTCCAGCACATGCGTTGACTCAGGGTACATACCGAACTGGAGGTCCCTGAGATTATCCGCGCCGTCGGACAGAAAAAATATCTGCTGGTTGGCCTGCATTCCCTGCGCTGAAAGGTGGGTCATGAGCCTGCGTTCCGGATGACAGTCATCCTTCTGAACAAAACCGAAGCGGCGGGTGTCAGCAGGCGCACCAACGGAAAAAGACTTCCCGGCAATAATTTCAAAATTACGCTTTTTGTCATCCCGATCGCGAACATAACCACCATCTATACCCACCACAAGCGGTTTTCCTGGCCTGGGCAGGTTCCCCCAGTCGCGGGGGCAGCCGGAAAGAAAACCTGAATGAGCTTCAGCCTCAGCGTCAAGACGCTGCGCCACCTGGCATAAATGATTCCTCACCGTTGAGGCATTCAGGCTGTGGCCCACCGGCAGAATATCTTTCAGCAGACGAGTCGTCATTTCATAGGAGATCATCGAGGCCCAGCGGGTTTCAATATATTTCAGTGCCGGGTGAGAATAATCGCCGGCCCAGTCGCTGAGCAAACTGACTGTCTTTGTATCACTCTCTTCACAACGGCACCGGTACACCCGAAGCCCGGATACCGGAATAACGCCAAACAGCGTCCGGTACCGTATTTTCTGTTTGCCTTTGATTCTGCGCGCAGCAAGGCAGTGAGGGCACCGGATATGGTGTTGAGTATATTCGTCTGCCTGCAGCTGGACCACCGACTGCTGGACCGTATTCAGCAACAGCTTGGATTCTGACACCGATAATCCGATGTCGTTCCGGGTCTCCCCTGATTTCTGGATTGTCATCAGTTCCTCCGTTCGACTGGAGCCTGATTCATCGGTGATGACTATCTGGAGCGTCAGTTGCATCATTGCCTCCTGCTGTGGTGGATGACTATCTCCCGGCTACTGGTTGTTCATCTGGTGACGAAGCTTATAATATGTGGAAACGCCAAGGCCCGCATGGTCGCAGGCGATCCTGAGCCTGACCCCTCTGCTTCTGAGTGCGTCAATTTCCTGGATCTTTTTGATATCGGCGCCGGGGCGCCCTGTTTTTTCACCCCGTGCTTTTTTCGCGGCGATGCCGTCGGCCTGCCTTTCCTTCAGTAAGGCTCGTTCAAACTGGCTGAATGCCGACATCATGTGCAGCTGCAGTTCCTGCATCGGATTGTTTGTGCCGGCGCTGAACGTCAGCTGCTCTTTCAGAAAAATAAGGGTAACGCCCTGGTCACGAAGCCGGGTGGTGACAGCGCACATATCCGACATATTCCGGCAAAGGCGATCGATGGAATGAACCAGAAGCGTATCACCAGGGCGTAATTGCCCCAGGAGTTCCTGTAACCCCGGGCGGTTTGTGTCCTTCGCGCTGGCATGCTCAACACAAATTTTATCAGGCTGAAAACCCGCCTTTGACAATGCCTCTTCCTGACGGGCCGTATTCTGATCGGCCGAGCTTACCCTGATGTAGGCATATTGCACGCAAAACCTCCGGAAGGTCTTTAAACATCATAGAGATTTAAAGAATAATCCATAAACACTGATTTAGGGAGGTTTATAGACATTTTTTCGGGGATCTGAGAGGCATGCTGAAAACGTATACCTTTATAGACATCAGTCAGCGACGACGGCCCAGCCAGATAACTTCAGGCTCCAGTACCGGAGATGCAAGGTCGAGCCTGCTCAGTTGCCGGTTGATTTTGTGGCGGTTGAACCTGACAGCATCCAGGTCGTCAGCAAAAGGGCGGATCTCGCCGACCGTTGTTTCATCATCCGCATTAACGATAGCTTCAAGAAACGCCAGGGTTTTATCGAACTCATCCGCAGCTGTGGCTCCGGGCATACCATGGCCGCTTATACAAAACGGCGCTTTCAGCGTAGAGTTTTCATAAATGGCCTCAACACGAATGTCATGAAGCCAGTGCTCAAAGAAATTGTATTCATAGGTAAAGCGATCGCCAGCATCAAAAGCAAAATCATCAATCACGACCCGGAACGGATTATCGACAAAACCGATGCCTCCTTCGTAGGAGATACCGTAATCTTTGCCATAAATGTGAAATTGATGGAGATGGTCGTCCCCCCAGCCCTGCACTATCTGGAAAATGAAGTGAAGCGCGGCCAGTGACGTGTCGGCAGCAATTCTCAGCCGACGCCAGACCATCGGACTGACTCCATGAACTGCTATTTTGATGACGTAGATCTTCATAGTCAGCAGGTATTGTTATGAAATGATGGTGGTTATTTTAACCCCTGTAGATGGCATCATTCGATGGCTGCCCCGAGGTTTTTCATGCTCTCCTAAAGAACTTTCCGCTAAGCGATAGACTGTATGTAAACACAGTATTGCAAGGACGCGGAACATGCCTCATGTGGCGGCGGGACGGCCAGCCGGGATCGGGATACTGGTCGTTACCAGAGCCACCGACCCGAGCAAACCCTTCTCTATCAGATCGTTGACGAGTATTACCCGGCATTCGCTGCGCTTATGGCAGAGCAGGAAAGGAATTGCCGGGCTATGTGCAACGGAATTTGAAGAATTTCTCCAATGCGGGCGGCTGGAGCATGGCTTCTACGGGTTCGCTGCGAGTCTTGCCACGCCGAGCACCGGTCGCTTTCAGCTGTAAGCGTCGCGGTTTCTGCCGAGCTGTGGGGCGCGGCGGATGGCCGAAAGTGCCGCCTTGCTGGTTGATGAAGTACTGCCTGAACAACCCATGCGTCAGTGGGTGTTGAGCTTCCCGTTTCAGCTGCGTTTCCTGTTTGGGGTCGTTTGCGGGAAGGGGCGGAATCCTACGCTAAGGCTTTGGCCAGCGATATTCTCCGGTGAGATTGATGTGTTCGGGGGATAGGAGAAGTCGCTTGATATCTAGTATGACGTCTGTCGCACCTGCTTGATCGCGGCCGCGATAGCTAGATCGCGTTGCTCCTCTTCTCCATCCGCGTTCCAAGCTGCGGAAAGGCACCCATAAGCGTACGCCCGGTCGAGCAGGCGACGCGGATCGACGTCCAGCGCACGAGAGAATGCGTCCGCCATCTGTGCAATGCGTCCAGGATCGAGACAAAGGTCGTCTCTGTCAGCCGGATCGTAGAACATATTGGCGGCGCCAAAGCCCACTTCACCGACCAGACCGACGGGATCTATCACCAGCCAGCCGCGACTGGAGAACATGATGTTTTCATGATGCAGATCGCCATGTAGCCCACGCAGTTCCGAGGCATTGCTCATCATTTGATCGGCTATAATCGCCGCGTGGACGTAGTCAGTTTGACAACCTGCGTTTTGATCATCGCGCGCCCGCTGAAACAAAGCTGCAAAGCGATCCCGGATCGGGAGAAGGGCAGAAGGCAGGGGTTCCTCAGATGCGGCATACAGCTTCGCCATTAGTTCCGCTGCAATTTCGGTCGCTCCGGTAGTCGCCGTGCTCGGCAACGATGTGAGAGAGCATTCGCTCCCCGGCATATTCGAGCAACATCAGATTGTTCTCACGACCGAGCAACCGGACTGCTCCCTCCCATTGCGCCATACCAGATAGTCGGCCCGCGCAGTTCATCAGCAATGTCTTTATAGGTTTCAATCCCTTGACGATTGCAGGAGTCCTGTCTGGCAATGAAACTTTCCAAACGAGGCTGGAAAAGGTGTCCGCAATGAGAACAGGTTGCGAAACGTGCCAATGAGCAGGAAAACAGGCGGCATGAACATCAACCCCAAGTCAGAGGGTCAATCGCAGATAGAAGGCAAGGCGTTCGCGGTCGGGGCTTCGATCCCAATACATTGAATAGGACAGCGAAGGCGCGCTCTGCTTCATCTGGCGCTGCCCAGTTCTCTTCGGCGTTAGCAATCATGAGTGCCAAATCGGCATAGCGATCTGCTGTTCCGAGCCGCCCAAGGTCGATCAGACCCGCATTGAAGAGTTTTAGGGTCCACCATGAAGTTCGGCATGCAGGGATCACCATGGCAAACAACCATATCGGTGCGCTCTTGGTCGAGCCGCACCGGTAGCTCGTTCGACACGAGCCAAAAGATCGAGCTGCGGCGTACTCTGTCCTCGTCCGGTAAGAAGTCGGGATTGACGGCATTGCGGGACACCACATCAACGGCGCGTCCGAACATTCGCGACAGCCTGCGCTCAAACGGACATTGATCAACCGATAGGCTGTGAACAGCGCCAAGTTGCTGCCCCATTGACGGCCACGCTTTGAGCAAATCCGCTCCAGACAGATCAGCCGCCGGTACTCCCGAATTGCCGTTATCACCAAGCATGCACCCTCCTGTTCCTCCTGCCAGTTGATGACCTCGGGCAAGCCACACCTCGACCTTTGAGCCAATGAGGCGGTCACGCTCTCCAGCGAGCTCACCGCGGCGGAAGCAGGTGCGATTTTCGCGAAGGCATGCCCGTCACCACGTCGAAAACAAAATCACCAGATTCTCCGCCTCTGACAGGCAACCAGTCAGAATGCGATTTACCAAAAAAAATATTAGTTCGATTCAATGGAGGTTCCTTCAGTTTTCTGATGAAGCGCGAATATAGAGAAATATCCCGAATGTGCAGTTAACGAATTCTTGCGGTTTCTTTCAGCGCCGCCAATACCGCCAGCCCGTCGCGCAAGGGGCGCGGCTCGTGTGTGCGGATGAAGTCAGCTCCACCTGCGGCGGCGGCAAGCTCTGCAGCGAGTGTCGCGGCCCCGACATCCCCCGGACCACGGCCTGTGAGCGCGCGCAGAAAGGATTTGCGCGAAACAGACAGAAGCACCGGCAAATCGAAGCGCAGCCGCAATTCATCGAACCGCGCCAGCACCGAGAGCGAGGTTTCGGGAGCAGCCCCCAGAAAAAACCCCATGCCGGGATCAAGGACAAGGCGGTTGCGTTTGATACCGGCACCCGTCAGCGCCGCGATGCGCGCGTCAAAGAACGCCGCAATGTGATCCATGATGTCGCCAGCGGGTGCCTCGCGCCGATCTGCCTGCCCGTCTTGCACCGAATGCATAACGACGAGTTTGGCAGATGATTTCGCCAATTGCGGATAGAACGCAGCGTCTGGAAAACCGCGAATATCATTGAGATAGGCCACACCACGCGACAAGGCATAGGCTTGCGTCGCGGGTTGATAACTGTCGAGCGAGACGGGAATGCCATCTGCCTTGAGCGCGTCCAGCACCGGCGCGATACGCGCGATTTCTGTGTCGGACGAAACAGGCGCGGCGTCGGGATTGCTGGATGCCGGACCGAGGTCGATCACATCTGCCCCCTCGGCCATCAGCTTACGCGCCTGCGCAATGGCTGCGTCTGGCGCCAGATACCGGCCTCCATCGGAGAAACTGTCCGAGGTTATGTTGACGATGCCGAAAATGATGAGCGATTTATTCATGGGGGCTTCTATAATAATAATAATCGAGCATGAGTCTCATACGGATGCTCGGGTCGAAAGGGAATCCCCAGGCGAGTAACCTGTTTGCGGTGCTCCATTAGCTGCAGGAGCAGAATAGCATACATCTGGAAGCAAAGCCAGGAAAGCGGCCTATGGAGCTGTGCGGCAGCGCTCAGTAGGCAATTTTTCAAAATATTGTTAAGCCTTTTCTGAGCATGGTATTTTTCATGGTATTACCAATTAGCAGGAAAATAAGCCATTGAATATAAAAGATAAAAATGTCTTGTTTACAATAGAGTGGGTATCGGAGACGAAGAAGGACAAGGTACATGCTGACCGATACCAAGCTGCGCAATCTCAAGCCCAGGGACAAACTCTACAAAGTGAATGACCGGGAAGGTCTCTATGTGGGGGTCGCCTCAGAAAACGGAATCTATGGTCACTCCCGTTTTTGCAACACCGATTTTGACGACAAGTTGGCTTGCTTGAATCTATCCGGCGTCTGAATGGGATTTTATTCCCGCGCCTCGATGAGTTCCGCGCCTGATGAACCTCCAGAAAATATACGGCTTCAATGAGCCTTTCCGTTTTACAGGTTCCTCAACAGGCCGGTGGGCCGTTAGTATCATCAATATCAGTATTCGCAAAACCAGATGAATGATTGTTTAAACTGGTGTATTTCTGCCTTTATGCTTCGTAAGTTTGCTGTCGCGCCGTCAGTGCCCAGGCTATTCTGGCCAGCTTGTTTGCCAGAGCACAGGTGACGACAAAGTTGCTTTTCCGACACAACAACTCCCTGACCCAGTCGGCCAACTTGCCAGACTGGTGTTCCAGTTTTTGTATGAATACCCTGGCACACTGAACCAACAAAGTTCGGATCTTTTTGTTGCCCCGCTTGCTAATCCCTAACAATGTCGTCCGACCTCCCGTGCTGTACTGTCGGGGTACCAGCCCTGTTGCCGCCGCAAAGTCACGGCTGCTGGCGTACTGCTTCCCGTCGCCAATCTCAGTTGAAATAGTACTGGCAGTCAGCGTTCCAACGCAGGGAATACTCAGCAAGCGCTGTCCAACCTCATCTTCGTCCAACTTTCGTTTCAACTGAGATTCCAGATCTTTAATCTGCTCAACAAGATAGTGATAATGCTGTTGTAATTTCAGCAGTAACTGGCTGAGATAAAGAGGCAAACTACTGTCCTCAAGAAGGGTACTCAGTCGACTAATAACGGCAGCACCTCGCGGAACGCTGATACCAAATTCCAGCAGAAAAGCATGCATCTGATTAGTTGTTTTCACCTTATCCTGAACCAGGGATTCACGGACACGATGCAGAGCTCGCATTGCCTGCTGAGATTCGGTTCTGGGCTGCACGAAACGCATAGATGGACGTGATGCTGCTTCACAGATAGCTTCAGCATCAACGAAGTCATTTTTGTTGCTTTTAACGAATGGGCGGACAAATTGCGGTGATATCAGCTTTGGAAAATGCCCTAACTCTTCCAGCTTGCGTGCCATAAAGTGAGAACCGCCACAGGCTTCCATCGCGATGGTTGTTGCCGGGCATGTCGCCAGAAATTCGATTAGCTTTGGTCGGGTGAATTTTTTACGGTAAACGGCCTTCCCACGATGATCCTGACAATGAATATGGAAAGAGTTCTTACCCAGATCGATACCAATAAGCGCAATGTTTTCCATGATGGTTCTCCGAATGAAAGCCTGTCCTCAGCATAGTACTGGGAAGGAGGGAGTGACCATCTCATTAAATAAAGCACGCTAAGCCGGTTGCAGCGGTCGTAGCGGCCTGAACTTGCCCGCGCCGATCTTGGCGCTGCTGCGCCAGAGGTAATCGCCGGTGAGGTTGATGTGCTCCCAACCGAGCGGCGACAGGTACTGCAACAGCGCGTCATCAACGGCATGGCCGTTGCCACGCAGCGCGTGCGCAGCCCGTTCCAGATAGACCGTGTTCCACAACACGACGGCAGCCGTTACCAGATTGAGGCCGCTAGCCCGGTAGCGCTGCTGCTCGAAACTGCGGTCGCGGATTTCACCCAGGCGGTTGAAAAACACTGCCCTGGCCAGCGCATTGCGCGCCTCGCCCTTGTTCAGGCCGGCATGCACGCGGCGGCGCAGTTCCACGCTTTGCAGCCAGTCCAGGATGAACAGCGTGCGCTCGATGCGGCCCAGCTCGCGGAGCGCCACGGCCAGGCCGTTCTGGCGTGGGTAGCTGCCGAGCTTTCGGAGCATCAGGGAGGCCGTCACCGTGCCCTGCTTGATCGAGGTGGCCAGCCGCAGGATTTCGTCCCAATGGGCGCGGACGTGCTTGATGTTGAGCGTGCCGCCGATCATGGGTTTCAGCGCGTCATAGGCGGCGTCGCCCTTCGGGATGTAGAGCTTGGTGTCGCCCAGGTCGCGGATGCGCGGCGCGAAGCGGAAGCCCAGGAGGTGCATCAGGGCGAAGACGTGATCGGTGAAGCCCGCCGTGTCGGTGTAATGCTCCTCGATCCGCAAGTCGGACTCGTGGTACAGCAGGCCGTCGAGCACGTAGGTCGAATCGCGCACGCCGACGTTCACGACCTTGGTGTGAAATGGCGCGTACTGGTCAGAAATGTGGGTGTAGAACGTCCGCCCTGGGCTGCTCCCGTATTTCGGGTTGATGTGGCCGGTGCTCTCGGCCTTGCTGCCGGTGCGGAAGTTCTGGCCGTCCGACGATGAGGTGGTGCCGTCGCCCCAGTGCTCGGCGAAGGGATGGCGGAACTGTGCGTTGACCAGATCGGCCAGCGCCGCCCCGTAGGTTTCGTCGCGGATGTGCCAGGCTTGCAGCCAAGCCAGCTTGGCGTAGGTCGTGCCGGGGCAAGACTCCGCCATCTTGGTCAGGCCCAGGTTGATCGCGTCGGCGAGGATCGTGGTCAGCAACAGGTTCTTGTCTTTGGCCGGGTCGCCCGATTTCAGATGCGCGAAATGCCGAGTGAAGCCCGTCCATTCGTCCACCTCCAGCAGCAGTTCGGTGATCTTGACGTGCGGCAGGATCATTGCCGTCTGGTCGATCAGCGCTTGGGCGGTGTCGGGTACCGCCGCGTCGAGCGGCGTGATCTTCAAGCCTGACTCGGTGATGATGGCGTCCGGCAGCTCGTTGGCCGTCGCCATACGGTTGACGGTGGCAAGCTGTGTTTCCAGCAGCGTCAGCCGGTCGTTCAGGTACCGGTTGCAGTCGGTGGCCACGGCCAGCGGCAATTCGCTGGCCTGCTTGAGGCTGGCGAATTTCGCGGGCGGCACCAGGTAGTCCTCGAAGTCCTTGAACTGGCGCGACCCCTGCACCCAGATGTCGCCGGAACGCAACGCGTTCTTCATCTCCGACAGCGCGCACAGTTCGTAGTAGCGCCGGTCGATGCCGGTGTCGGTCATGACCAGCTTCTGCCAGCGCGGCTTGATGAACTCGGTCGGCGCGTCGGCGGGCACCTTGCGGGCGTTGTCGCTGTTCATGCCGCGCAGCACCTCGATGGCGTCGAGCACGTCCTTCGCGGCGGGAGCGGCCCGCAGCT
>NZ_CP045558.1:0-41152 GCF_009495675.1 Citrobacter sp. S39 | reverse complement strand
ACGCCTGGTAAGCAGAGTTTTTGAAATGTAAGGCCTTTGAATAAGACAAAAGGCTGCCTCATCGCTAACTTTGCAACAGTGCCCTCTGGGAGACTACCCCAGCCTCTCCACCTTCGTTTCTCCTTCCACCATCGACAGCTGATACAGCGAAAACGATCTCTGTTTCTCAATTAAATTCGCCAGTTCCGGCGAGTGGCTGGTCAGCCAAATTTGCGAGTAGCGGCTGGCCTCGGCGATTAAGCTCGCCAGCGCGGGCAGCATCTGCGGATGCAGGCTGTTTTCCGGTTCGTTGAGGGCGATAAAGGCCGGTGGACGCGGGCTTAATAGCGCCACCGCCAGGCACAGAAAACGCAGAGTGCCGTCGGAGAATTCCGCCGGCTCCAGCGGTCTGCTTAGCCCTTCACGCTGCATCATCATCCGGAAGCGTCCGCCGGTGTTGTCGCTGTAAAACACGCAGCCGGGGAAGGCCTGGTCGAGGATGCGCATCAGCAGCAGCTCGTCGCCAATTTCCACGATGGTCTGAAACGCCGCCGCCAGGTTTGCGCCGTCGCTGGCCAGCACTGGGGAGCGGAAACCGACCTGAGGCGCGCGCATGGCCGAGCCGATTGATACAGAAAACTCCTGATAAAAGCGCCAGTTACGCAGCGACTCGCGCATCTGCGACACTTCCGGGTAAAGATGCGGCTCGCCAAGCTGGCCGAACACCGATTCGTTCTCATACAGCGTGCCGCTGTGGGTGACTTTCTCGTGATGCACGTTGTTCAGAAATACGGCCTGATTTTTACGCTTCATCAGCTGTGACGACGGGCGGCGGTATTGACCACTCAGCCAGATGGACTCTTCTTTGATCACCGGATCGAGTTGAAACTGTGAGGGGTAAGGCAGTTTTTCGACAAAGCCTACCTGCAGCTCGTATTCGTAGGTTTCGGTTTCAACGGCCAAATTCATCCGCCGCAGCTGGTCGCTGCGGGTTTTGCCTGCCCAGAACACTTTTAAAATCCCACCCTCGTTCGCCAGTGCCTGCGAAAACTGCCCCTGTGCGGCGCTGTGCATCAGGTGGATCGCCTTGTAGATATTGGATTTTCCGGTGCCGTTTGGGCCAAAGACGATGTTGAGCTGTTCCAGCTCCAGCGACATTTCGCGAATCGAGCGGTAGTTTTGAATGTGCAGGGTGGTGATCACAGGCAGTCCCTTTTTGCGTTACAATCCTGTACATAATTACAGTCTTTTGTGTGGAATGCAAAAAAGAGACGACAGTGAGGGTGTCGTCTAAACGGGGTACTGCTTTGGGCCTCTGTGGGTCAAACGGGCCTTCGCATTTTTATCGTCAGGTTACTGCCAGACGCAGACCCAAATCATCAGGATAGGGATCAAAGTAGTTTTGCGTCATCAGATACCGGTCAGGGTATTCGGCCATGTAGTGTTTCAGTAGCGTCAACGGCGCGAGGATGGGTAGCAGCCCGTCGCGATAGTGCAGGATCACATCGCGCAGCTCGACGCGCTGGCGGCTGTTCAGCTGGTTACGGAAATAGCCCTGGATATGCATTAGCACGTTGGTATGGTTTTTCCGCGAGGCGGGCTTTTTCAGGATGGTCATCAGCTTTTCGCGGTACGCCACGAAGAACGCGTCCAGATCTTCCCATTCATGCAGCGACGCAACGAACGGGCCAATCTCGCGGTAGCCCGCCTGATGGTGCGCCAGAAGCTGCAATTTATAGCGGCTGTGGAAATCCAGCAGCGCGCGGCGCGTCAGGCCTTTAGCGCGCAGCGTGTTCAGCTCGTGCAGGGCAAATACCCGCTCGATAAAGTTTTCCCGCAGCACCGGGTCGTGCAGCCGACCGTCTTCCTCCACGGGCAGCCACGGGTAGGTTTCAAGCAGGGCGGCGGTGAACAGCCCGACACCCTCCTTGCGGCCCCGGTTGCCGTTTTCATCATATAGCCGCACGCGTTCCATGCCGCAGCTTGGCGATTTCGCGCAGACGATAAATCCCGACAGATCGCCGATTTTTGGCAGATAGTCCGCCGTAAAGTCGGCCATTTTCTGCGTTATATCATCATGGGGCGGCTTGCTGAAGCGGAGCTGCGTTTCGCCGCTGTCCGTCAGCGTCAGGCGTATGGCCGGGCGTGGCGTCGGCAGGCCAATCGCCATTTCCGGGCAGACGGGCCTGAAACTCACCCACTGGGCCAGTTCATCCATGACAAAGCCCATACGCTTGTGTCCGCCGTCGAAGCGAACGGCAGACCCGGTCAAACATCCGCTAATACCGAGCACAGGTTTTGTTGTCATGGTGTGGTCCTCCCGTTCTTCTCTTTAAAACTTACACAACATAACTAATTTGTCCAAGTATTAGCGGAATTATTTTTTATTTGCCTTTAAAATCAACGTTTCTTAACTGCCCTTGTAAGTTGAATAACCGTATTGGCTCAGCAGGAGAGGGATGTGCAGCTTTTCGTTGGTCCGGGTTACGGTGAACAGCACCGGGATCTCCGGGAAGAAGGAGTCCAGCTTCTTCCCGTGGAAGTAATCTGCGGTTTTAAAGGCCACTTTATAGACGCCGGGCTGCATATCCTGATCCTCCGGATAAAGCGATTTGATGCGGCCGTCATGGTCAGTTTTGCCGCTGGCAATTGGGGTCCATTTGTCCTGCTGCTGTTTTTCCAGCGTGACGGTAACGTCCGATGGCGGCATCCCGGTTTGCTGGTCAAGAATGTGTACGCTCAGCGTGCCGGCAGGGGCGCTAAAGGCGGCAGGGGCAAAGGCCAGGGTGGTCAGCATCAGCAGAGAGGCAGTTTTTTTCATTGTGTTTTCCTGTGGGGTTGTCGGTCACAGGAAAACGTTAGCATTTGTGGCGCGGGAAAATATTCAACTTTTCGTGAAGATTCCCGCAGGAGAAAATGATTAGAGGATAATCACTTCAAGCGATACCTGCTGCTGCCACTGCTCGATCTGCTTTTTGCGCGCGGCGGTGAGTTTACCGCGCGTGACCAGAAGCCAGTGGCGGTCCGGGAAAATCTCCGGGGCCAGCGTGGCGGGCGGCGTGGGTAAAATATCGATACGGTGGCCTTGCCCGGTGCGGGTTAAGGCTTCGAGCCAGACTTCGCACGGGTCATTCAGGTTCCAGCCGCTGAGCAGGATGTTGTCGCCCGGCGCTTTTTTATCGCCTTCCAAGCAAAACGAGGTGTAGGCGATGATGATGCCGTCGAGGATCTCCCGCAGGGTCATGGCGGCGGCGACGTTTGCCGACACCTGACTGCGCAGCGGACGCAGCACGTTCGCGACCAGTTCTGGTCTTGGGTACTCGCGTCCTGCGTCGTAAATCATCTGACGCAGGGACTCGATTTTGCCGTCCTGCAGGCGCTGTAACATGCTCTGCTGCAGCGTGAGCCAGTTGTTGGTCAGGCGCGACGTAGGGCGCTCCAGCAGCGGTTTGACCTGGCCAATCGGGACGCCTTTTTTTACCCAGTCGAGGATTTTTAGCGCCTGCTGGACGTCCTCATCGCTGTACTGGCGGTGGCCGCCCTCCGTGCGCTGAGGCTTGAGTAAGCCGTAGCGCCGCTGCCAGGCCCGCAGCGTGGTGGCGGTGATCCCGCTGAGTCTGGCGAATTCGCCGATGGAGTAAGCCATGTCCGTGTCCAGAGTTGAGGAATACTCTCAATATACTACGAATTTTCGCGGATGGGATGAAGCGCCGCCGCGGTGCACTACACTTAATTTCCAACCGTGCAAATGAAAGGAATTCTCATGAAGCTATGGCCTGTTGTGACCGGTGTTGCCATTGCCCTGACGCTGGTAGCCTGTAAATCCCCTACCCCACCGAAGGGCGTGCAGCCCATTTCCGGTTTTGACGCCAGCCGCTATCTTGGCAAATGGTACGAAGTCGCTCGCCTGGAAAACCGCTTTGAACGCGGCCTAGAGCAGGTTACCGCCACCTACGGCAAGCGCAGCGACGGCGGCATCAGCGTGCTTAACCGCGGCTACGACCCTGTGAAGAACAAGTGGAATGAGAGCGAGGGTAAAGCCTACTTTACCGGCGAACCGACCACGGCCGCGCTGAAGGTGTCCTTCTTGGGGTCAGTTTGGATATAGAGAATTATTGTACGGTAAGCCTGTTTTTTGAACAGGCTTACCTGTAGCAATAGGGTGTACTCCCGCGCTATACAGCGTTTTCAGGGGATTTTGTCTTAATCGGATAACCTAAATGCGATACAGCAAGAGCGACAACCTAAAAGCGATAGCCAATGACGATAAATCAATCACTTACGTATCCGAATTGGTTAAATAATGTGCTTAACGTACAAAAATTTCCGATCTCCAAACTGACCCCTAAATAGGCTGATTCGATGTGTTTGCGGGAAAAAAATCGGCCCAGATCCGCGAAATTTTAATCAGCGAGTCAGCTTGGGAAGAAATAACCTGCTTATTCGCACCTTCCCTAGCCAACACCTTTCTGCCATTCGGCTCCCGTTTCCTGATCGCATTTAACAGTGTGAAGCTGGCGCCGGGTTATACAGACAGCTGCAGTCTCATCCTGCCGGGCTAAACCTGCAGTACACAGGGGAACGGATACCGTCAGGTAACATGACCGTCTCAGCACCCGATTGAGATTTTCGTAAGGGATATAGAGCGTTACTGAAAAATTGACTGTGGCATGTTATCCCCCATGGAATGGTGAACAGACCAGGGATTACCCCCATTAAACCCGCATTCCGTAGTCAATATCTGCGTATCATGACCCGAAATCACATATGACAGTCAATATTGTTCGATCCGGGCAGACATGATAGAGAATAAATATTGACTGCGGTATGCGTGATGCATATCACAGTCAATGGAATGTCCTTAGCGGCATACGGCAGTCATGATATGCATATCGCAGTCAATTTTCTGGCTTCATCGCTGAGAGGGCTTCAGCCAGTTTAAGAGGATCGATGCCAGCAGCCTTCAGCGCCTTAATGACTTCGTCATAATTTTGCTCTGGCGCCTTCTCTTCTTCCTCTTTGCGCGGAACCTTCACAGGACTACTGATGAGTTTGGGGTTGCGATAATGCACGCTGAAATAGGTGGCTCGGCCACGTTTAAACTCGGTGTAATCCAGATAACCAATATCACGCAGCTGCTCCATCGCCTTACGCACCGTGTGGTTCTGTGTATAGACATTTGAGGTGAGATTCAGCCGGTCACGCATCCGTTTCATGGAAATAGGTGCAGGATTCTGGGGAAGACTTTCGATGTAGGTATAAAGCGCCTGGGCTGATTCCTTGCGCTGCAGGGCGTCAATGGCTTTCAGCCGCAGCAGTACCCTTCTGTCCATGTGGTAAAGCTCAAACAGCTTAGGTTCAGCCTTGATCTCAACGATATCCTCGTTGATGTCATAATAGGCTGACTGCACCAGATGGGTGGTCCATCCTTTGGTCTCGCTCTGGAACTTCAGCGTAACCGAGGCGAGTTTAAACAGGGAATTACTGATGCGATCGCGCATTTTTTTGTTTGAACGACGGGAGTCAAATCCGCACATCTTAACGAATTCGACGAACGACAGTTCCAGGGTGTCACTTTTTACCCCATACTCCGACATGGAGCGAATTATCCCCAGCCAGACTTTAAAATCCGTGTCCATATCAAGACGCGAACCGGTGATCTTAACGTCAGTGTATCCTTCGCTTTTGGCAATGGCCAGCTGTACAAGCTCCTCAGTCGCGTCTGTAACGTTTTTCCGGTTCGCCTTGCTCTTCCCTGTTGATTTCAGAGTTGGGACGAAGAGACCGAGTCTCATGAGCGCTACTGGCTGCACGGTACTGGTGCTGTTGACATCCAGCTTAACAACTTCACCGGTTGTCTTATCAACTTCCTGAAGGTTCAGAAGTAAGCTATTATTTTCGCTCGTCATCTTGATCCTCAACGGTTATCCACAAAAGGATGTAGTAATACGTATCGCAGTCAACGGATATACATACCTCAGTAAATACCGTTGCATATCACAGTATTAGATTATGCATATAACAGTCAACATTTTACATTCCGCAGTCGATCCAGACAGACGTTAAAGCCAGTTACAGCGCATGCTGGAGCGATCCGGGGATCTCTTTTGGATCTCACTATGATCTCCTTGGGATCAATTATTGGATCGAGACCATGAATAACCCAGATACAAGGCCGGAAGCGCCACACCAGATATCCAGACCCCTGGCCTGATTTTCCTGAATACGCTCTGGAAGATTGAGATCTACAGGTACAACAATGAAACATTGACTGCGGTATGCTGAGTCGTCTTTCCTACAGATGCGGTAAGCATCATACCATAGTCAATATATTACATACCGCAGTCAATTTCATTATAACTGGCTGATCCCGAGTCATCTTTAGCAACCCGACGTACGTGCAATCTGTGAGTTCTGTGATTTTCCGCTTCCTCGCCGCTTTCTCACTGTGTGAGATCGCTTACTGCGGCGAGCGGCAGTGATTAATATTGACTGCGGTATGTACTCTTTTGTAATCCCCTGCGTTCTTTCATTACCCAATGTGGTTCACTTTGCACTTTTTCGTGTGCTTTGCGATTTTATTGTTGCTTTGCAATAAATTCCAAGATTTAATAAAATAATGCAAAGTGATGATTAAAGGATGTTCAGTATGGGACTCATGGATACACTCAACCAGTGCATAAGTGCTGGTCATGAAATGACGAAAGCAATCGCCATTGCACAGTTTAATGATGACAGTCCGGAAGCCCGGAAAATAACCCGGCGCTGGAGGATTGGTGAAGCGGCAGATTTAGTTGGCGTGTCATCTCAGGCTATCAGGGATGCCGAGAAAGCTGGCCGGCTGCCGCACCCTGATATGGAAACCCGTGGGAGAGTTGAGCAACGCGTTGGTTATACCATCGAACAAATCAATCACATGCGGGATGTATTTGGTACACGACTGCGCCGTGCTGAAGATGCGTTTCCGCCGGTGATTGGCGTTGCAGCTCACAAAGGTGGTGTTTACAAAACCTCAGTATCCGTTCACCTGGCTCAGGATCTTGCTCTGAAAGGACTCCGTGTTCTGCTTGTTGAAGGCAATGACCCACAGGGAACTGCTTCTATGTATCACGGATGGGTGCCCGATCTTCATATTCATGCTGAGGACACTCTCCTGCCCTTTTATCTTGGGGAAAAGGATGACGCCAGCTACGCTATAAAGCCCACCTGCTGGCCTGGCCTTGATATCATCCCGTCCTGTCTGGCACTGCACCGCATTGAAACCGAGCTGATGGGGAAATTTGACGAAGGCAAATTACCTGCTGACCCGCACCTGATGCTCCGTCTGGCCATTGAAACTGTCGCTCATGATTATGACGTGATAGTTATCGACAGTGCACCCAACCTTGGTATCGGTACGATAAATGTTGTATGCGCTGCTGATGTTCTGATTGTCCCTACTCCGGCAGAGCTGTTCGACTACACCTCCGCACTGCAGTTTTTCGATATGCTTCGTGACCTGCTTAAGAACGTGGATCTTAAAGGCTTCGAGCCAGATGTCCGTATTCTGCTTACCAAATACAGTAATAATAATGGCTCACAGTCCCCGTGGATGGAAGAACAAATTCGGGATGCCTGGGGAAGCATGGTCCTTAAAAATGTTGTGCGCGAAACGGATGAAGTCGGTAAAGGTCAGATCCGTATGAGAACCGTTTTTGAACAGGCTATTGATCAACGTTCTTCAACCGGTGCCTGGCGTAATGCCCTCTCTATCTGGGAGCCTGTTTGCAATGAGATTTTTGATCGTCTGATTAAACCACGCTGGGAGATTAGATAATGAAGCGTGCTCCTGTCATTCCAAGACATACCACACATAGTCAATCGACTGAAGATACTTCATCACCGGCGCCGGCCGCGCCGATGGTGGATTCATTAATTGCGCGCGTGGGTGCTATGGCCCGCGGTAATGCAATCTCTCTTCCGGTATGTGGACGGGAAGTGAAATTTACCCTTGAGGTGCTCCGGGGAGACTCTGTTGAGAGCGCTTCACGCGTATGGTCAGGCAATGAGCGCGATCAGGAACTACTTACCGAAGATGCTCTGGATGATCTCATTCCTTCATTTTTACTGACCGGTCAGCAGACTCCAGCTTTCGGCCGCCGGGTTTCTGATGTCATAGAAATTGCCGACGGCAGCCGTCGCCGTAAAGCCGCAATCCTGACGGAAAGTGATTATCGCGTTCTGGTTGGTGAACTGGACGATGAGCAGATGGCTGCATTGTCCCGACTGGGTAACGATTATCGGCCGACGAGTGCTTATGAACGTGGCCTGCGTTATACAAGCCGGCTGCAGAATGAGTTTGCAGGAAATATTTCTGCGCTTGCCGATGCGGAAAACATCTCTCGTAAGATCATTACCCGCTGTATCAATACGGCCAAATTGCCTAAATCCGTTGTTGCCCTGTTTGCACATCCTGGAGAACTGTCTGCCCGGTCAGGTGAAGCCCTTCAGAAGGCTTTTGCAGATAAAGAAGAATTACTGAAGCAGCAGGCTGAGACTCTCCACGATCAGAAGAAAGCGGGACTAATCTTTGAAGCTGAAGAGGTCATTAGTCTTTTAACATCCGTACTGAAACAATCTCCCGCATCAAGAGTTAATCTGAGCTCACGTCATCAGTTTGCTCCAGGGGCAACAGCATTGTATAAGGGCGATAAAATGGTGCTTAACCTGGATAGGTCCCGCATTCCTGCGGAGTGTATAGAGAAAATAGAAGCCATTCTTAAGGAGCTTGAGAAACCAGGAGTCTGATGCGGACACGCTTTAGTCTACGGTGATCTCCCTTTACTTCATTTCCTTTCTCACAGGCCAGAAAACATAACTGGCCTGAATATTCTCTCTGGGACCACGGTCCCACCTGTATCGCCGCTCAGGTTATCTCCCTGGGACCACGGTCCCACCTGCGTCGTCGGTCAGCTTATCTGCCTGGGACCACGGTCCCACCTGTATCGCCGGTCAGGTTATCTGCCTGGGACCACGGTCCCACCTGCATCGCCGGTCAGCTTATCTGCCTGGGACCACGGTCCCACCTGTATCGCCGGTCAGGTTATCTGCCTGGGACCACGGTCCCACCTGCATCGTCTGTCAGCTTATCTGCCTGGGACCACGGTCCCACCTGTATCGCCGGTCAGGTTATCTGTCTGGGACCACGGTGCCACCTGTATCGCCGGTCAGGTTATCTGCCTGGGACCACGGTCCCACCTGCATCGTCGGCACATTATTAGTTAGGGACAACGGTTCAATCAATGCCTGTCACGAACAGGTATTGGCTTGTCGCCAGCAACCCGTTGAGCGGAGTAATCACGCAGCAGGACGGCTGTTACAGGCGATGGTGAAAGCTCTGTTGGGATCTGAACGAAGCATGTTGAGTGAAATTTGCAAAATTTCGCAGAGTATGCGGCTTCATCTTTAAATTTCCGCCAGCATTTTTAAAGCCAGCTACCGACGCTGCGCGTTGGCCGGCCCTTCGTCCGGCGGGTAACCAGTACCGGCCGATCTTACGACCCTGGATGAACATCATCCCGTCAGCAGCGTCTCCACTGTGATGTCGTTTTTCACACTGTCCGATCACAAAATAGAACGGGCAGGGACAACATATGGTAGGAAAAGCAGCTGCCAGAGACACAATATATTGATTACCCACAGTAACGGGGGATAACCATGTGGGTAACATATTGAAAGTGCAACACGTTATCTGATTAATTGACTTTGTAAACGCCGCTGAACCATGAAAAAAAACCGGGGGAATCATCACAGCGCATAAACATACCGTTTTGTTTTTGGGTGACGGCAAGGAGGCCCCTTTTATCACCACATACCTTGTCAAAGGTTTCCATTTCTATCCTTATCAGGCTCTTGTCGTTATTTTCAGGAGAGATCCGGAGATGTTTTGTCAGCCAGACAGGATAGGTATCAGCGTTACGCCAGTACTGCAATTCAATCACTGAAGCCATTCCCCAGACAGCGAAGTATAAGAAAACCACACCTGCGATTTTGCTACCCATATTGTTCCTTAACATTGGCTTAATACATTCCTTGCTCCTCGCACCGGAGCACATCACAGATACTGATTGAGATCCACTTCACGCAGCGGCTGGTTTTGACGTTCTGTTATCGTTTGCACCAGGTCTTTTTCGTCCAGCTCATCGAGCATTTGTTCATACAAAGCCGCGGGCACACAATAAAAAACAGGGCGGTTACGGTCAATTATCTCGACCGGGTAGCCGCCGCGGGCACTGGCGGTGGCCACCGGATCGTTTTTAAGTTCGCTGACGCTGGCAGTCACATCACACAGAATGATATTTGTCATGGTTCCCCCCTGAGACAAGTCACCTGTATGATCGGTAAAGTAAGCTCTGGCGGCAAGTCCCTTCTGTCATTTCAACGGTCAGAAACGGGCAACCGGCAGCTCCTTCCAGCGTGTGGTATATGCCGGTGACAGCATCTCCCGTTTCATCTGCCAGTCCGGCGCAATACCCCGTCCGGCAAACCAGACTTTCCCGAGTCCGGAATGATTAATGCCGTCGAGTACCTTCATCAGCGCATCGCTGTGCGGCCGTGGCTGCACGTCATCGAACAGATTCAGCTGCGCGACGCCGTTCGGACTGAAATCATTGAGCATTATCCCCGCTTTTGCGTAGCGGTGGCCATCGAGCCATATCCTGTCCAGAGACCTGACCGCTGCCGCGATAATGTCCCGGGTGTCACGGGTAGGGGTGTTCAGTTTTTCCGTGGCCACGTTACCGTAATACGGCTCATTAACCGCAAAAGGGGATGTCTTGATGAAGGTGCTGATATGCCGGCAGTACTGTCGCTCACCGCGCAACTTTTCCGCCGCGCGCTCGGCATACTGGCAGACGGCCTGGCGCATTTCTCCGTAGGTGGTGATCCGCTGCCCGAAGCTGCGACTGCAGACAATCTGCTGTTTCGGCGGCGGCGCTTCCTCCAGCGAAATGCAACTCTCGCCGTTCAGCTCACGTACCGTGCGCTCCAGCACTACGTTGAAGTTTTTCCGGATAAATGTAGGGTTCGTCAGCGACAGCTGCAGGGCGGTGGTGATCCCCATAACGTGCAGCTTTTTCGCTATCCGGTTCCCCACGCCCCAGATTTCTTCCACCGGCTGCAGGCTGAGTAATTTTGCCGTTCTGCGTGGATTTTCGGGCGACAGCGCCAGCACCCCACTGAATTGTGGCCATTCCTTTGACGCCCACTGCGCCGATTTGGCCAGTGTTTTTGTGGCGCCGAAGCCGACACCGATCGTCAGTCCGGTTCCACTGAGAACATGCCCACGCAGCTGCCTGCCAAAATCCTCCAGATCCATACAGTGGCTAATTCCCCGGGCATCCAGGAAACATTCGTCAATTGAGTATTGTTCGACGCGGGGCGACAGCTCTTCCAGCAGGGCGACCACACGGTTACTCAGGCTCGCGTAGAGCTCGTAGTTGCTGGAAAAAACGTACAGTTTTTCAGGAAACTGCGCCTCTTTGAGCTGGAACCAGGGGGTTCCCATCTTTATACCCAGCCGTTTGGCTTCAGCACTCCGGGCAATAACGCAGCCATCGTTGTTACTGAGAACGACGACAGGTTTGCCGCGCAAATCCGGCCTGAAAACCTTCTCGCAACTGGCGTAGAAGGAGTTGACGTCTGCCAGGGCGAACATCAGTCTGCCCTCCGGGTTTTATGAATGAAGGCCGTCACCACGCCGAAAATTTGCAGAGTTTCCGGATCCGGGTACAGGGAAGGGAAGTCCGGGTTCATCGCCTGCAGGGCTGGCCGCGGCGTCAGAAGCAGGCGTTTTACCGTAAATTCACCCTCAATTTCCGCGATAACAATATCCCCGTGCCGCGGCTGTTCTGCTTTATCCACGACCATCAGATCGCCGGAATAGAGGCCAATATCAGTCATTGAGTTGCCAATCGCTCTGACAAAATAGGTGGAGTGGCGCCGGTGAATGCAGTACTCATTCAGATCCAGTTCAGACTCAGTATAGTTTGCTGCCGGTGACGGAAAACCCGCAGGGCATCGCTCTGTGAACAAAGGAATTTTTACTATGCTGGCTTCTGATACTGCAGGAATGAACTTCATCGTTTTTTCCCTCGCTTAAAACTGTATATGCATGGGTCTTCCCTTGTTGTGGTGGCTGAAGGCATGATAATGGTGTATTTAATCGCCAGAGGTCACCGCCATGGACGAAAAGTCCCTCTACGCTCATATTCTCAACCTGTCCGATCCGTGGCAGGTAAAGTCCCTTTCTCTCGATGAAAATGCCGGTTCTGTTACTGTCACTATTGAGATCGCTGAAAACACCCGGCTAGCCTGTCCGACCTGCGGTAAATCCTGTTCTGTTCACGATCACCGTCATCGTAAATGGCGCCATCTTGATACCTGCCAGTTCACCACTATTGTTGAAGCCGATGTTCCACGAATTATGTGTCCGGAGCATGGCTGCCTGACGTTGCCTGTTCCGTGGGCTGGCCCCGGAAGCCGGTATACGTTGCTATTCGAATCGTTCGTTCTCTCATGGCTGAAAATCAGCACCGTTGATGCTGTCAGGAAGCAACTTAAGCTCAGTTGGAATGCGGTTGACGGCATTATGACCCGGGCAGTTAAGCGAGGTCTTGCCCGGATAAAAAAGCCATTATCCGCCCGTCATATGAATGTGGATGAGGTCGCCTTTAAAAAAGGACATCGTTACATAACGGTGATCTCCGATCGCGATGGTCGGGCGCTGGCCTTAACGGATGATCGCGGCACAGAGAGTCTTGCCGGCTATCTTCGCACGCTCACTGATGGGCAGTTGCTGGCTATCAAAACGCTCTCAATGGACATGAACGCGGGCTATATAAGAGCAGCGCGTATCCACTTACCCAGTGCGGTTGAGAAAATCGCCTTTGACCGCTTCCATGTGGCGAAGCAACTGGGCGAGGTAGTTGATAAAACCCGTCAGAATGAACATCCGCACCTCCCTGTTGAAAGCCGACACCAGGCAAAAGGAACCCGCTTCCTGTGGCAGTACAGCGATAAGTGGATGACCGAATCCCGGCAGGAAAAGCTGATGTGGCTGCGTGCACAGATGAAGCTGACGAGCCAGTGCTGGGCGCTGAAAGAGCTGGCAAAGGATATCTGGAACAGGCCATGGAGCGAGGAAAGACGGAGTGACTGGCAGAGATGGTTGGCGCTGGCGGCTAACAGTGACGTTCCCATGATGAAAAATGCCGCGAAAACGATAGGAAAAAGGCTGTAGGGGATCCTGAATGCGATGCGACACAGTGTCTCAAACGGAAATGCGGAGGCACTTAACAGCAAGATCAGGCTGCTGAGGATAAAAGCCAGGGGATACCGAAACCGGGAGCGCTTTAAACTGGGGGTGATGTTCCACTACGGAAAGCTGAATATGGCGTTCTGAGCCTTCCCACCATGATCGGGGAAGACCCATATGCATACAGTATAAGGGGCGGTGAAATTTCTGCAAGTGATGGGGGGATAGCCGGTCAGAACGTCCCCGAAAACAAACCGCCCCCGGTTTCAGGAAGGGCGAACTGACCGGCAGAGGCAGTGTAACACCGCATGTCACAAAGGCAGCACTGACGTCGTCAGTGCTTTTTTTACCCGTCCTCCCGGACGCTGAAGGGCAGTTTCACCCGTGCAGCTAAAGGGGCGGTAAGTCCGGGTGTGCACATCGTCATTTTCTCCTGTGATGCCTTTCTCCTGCGTATCAGCTTCCGGTAATCGTCCCCCGTCACAACCTGGACAGCAAGGGTAAATGGCACGCTGCGCGCCCTTGCTGACCAGAACGACTCCGGGCAGGCCGAACCGTCAGGCGATACGAAGACGAAATTCACACTGACGGAGAAACAGCCATGACGATGAACCTGCACACTCAGACAACCGCCCCTAAAGCTTCACAGGCGACCAGCGTATCCCCGCTGGAGCAGTCAGGCTCCTCAAAAACGAAATTTTCCAGGGGCAAAAGCAAAGCCCGTGCTGGCGCAGTCAAAACAGACCTTTACCAGACAGTAACGGACAGCATCATTGCAGCCCTGGAAAGCGGCGTTAAGCCGTGGGTGTGTCCGTGGGTTCGCAACGGCGCAGCGGTGGGATTACCGGCCAACTTCAGCACCGGCACGGCATACAGCGGAATTAATATCATGCTGCTGTGGTGTAGTGCGGCAAAACAGGGTTTTCAGGACGAGCGCTGGCTGACCTACAAACAGGCGCAGGAGCTGGGCGGCCAGGTTCGTAAAGGTGAACACGGCACGACGGCCATCTTTTACAAGACGCTGGAGAAAGAGGACGAGGACGGGGAAATCGAAAAAATCCCGATGCTGAAAGCCTTTACCGTGTTTAACGTGGAGCAAATCGACGGCCTGAGCATCGAGAGCGTGCCGCAGCCGGTTGCCGGTTTCGATCCGCTGCCGCAGGCGGAAGCACTCATGATCCGGAGCGGGGCAAAAATCACCGAGCAGGGCGTAAAGGCGTTCTATCGTCCGGCCACCGATGAAATCGTCCTGCCGGAGCGGTTCCGCTTCGCGGACGCGGCGAACTTCTACGCCACCGGCCTGCATGAGCTGGTTCACTGGACGGGTGCAGCGTCCCGCCTCAATCGTGAAAAAGGCAATAAGTTTGGCTCTGAGGCGTATGCGTTTGAGGAACTGATCGCCGAGCTGGGCAGCGCGTTTCTGTTGGCGGATTTGGGGATTACGGGAGAGGTGCAGCATGAAAGCTATATCGCGTCCTGGCTGAAAGCGCTGAAGGGAGACAAGCGCTACATCTTTAAAGCGGCGGCAGCGGCCTCAAAAGCGCACCGCTGGCTGATGGACTGCTGACAGCTGGAGCCCTGCGGTGCAGGGCTTCAGAATTTTTGAAAGAGAGAGAATCAGGGAGGGAATTATATAAGTCACTGTTTTTTAGAATTCTGTAACGCGGCCGGCCTCAGCTGCAGGACGTCCTGCAGCTGAGGCCGGCACGGAAAAATAAACCGGACAGATTCAAAAAAAATGAACCCTTTTTCAGGCGGTAGCCGTTACGTATCCGGGATACGTAACGGCGCGATGTCTTACGTAAAAAATGACGTAACGGCTTTCGCCGCCGCAGCTAAAGGGGCGGTAAGTCCGGGTGTGCACATCGTCATTTTCTCCTGTGATGCCTTTCTCCTGCGTATCAGCTTCCGGTAATCGTCCCCCGTCACAACCTGGACAGCAAGGGTAAATGGCACGCTGCGCGCCCTTGCTGACCAGAACGACTCCGGGCAGGCCGAACCGTCAGGCGATACGAAGACGAAATTCACACTGACGGAGAAACGACCATGACGATGAACCTGCACACCCCGACAACCGCCCCTAAAGCTGCACCGGCGACCAGCGTATCCCCGCTGGAGCAGTCAGGCTCCCCAAAAACGAAATTTCCTGAAATCAAAACCGTCAAAACGGCGGTGGTTAAACTGATCAGCGACATCGAGGGCAACCTCGATCAGCGTCTGGTATATCGCGAGGCCGTAGAGGGATTGTGCCAGGAGGCGGCCAACCGGATAACCCAGTGCATGCATTCACGCAGTACAGGGCAGACGCTACGTGATCTCCGCGAGCTGCTGTCGGTGACGCTGGACACCATTATCGTGGTGGAGTTTGAAGGGGAGCAGACCCGTCTCAACTATGGCGGACGTTCAGCAGAAGACGTGATCGCCATGCTGAAAGCGCTGCATCTTGAAGGACGCAAAGCCTGGCTGGAAGTGGAGTAAAAAAAAAGCCCCGTCCGCAGACGGGGCTGATTCAGTACAGGGCATTCAGCGGGATGCCCTCATCCCACAGGCGGTTAAATTCTCGCTGGTACGCCTCCGCCAGCTGCGGCGCATCCTCGATCAGCAGCACGTTTTCCGCGTTGCGCGAAACGGCGCTTGCCGTGTAGTTAAACGACCCGGTCTGGACGTTTTTGCCGTCGATCACCATAAACTTGTTGTGCATGATGGCGTAACGGCCGTTAAGGTGCACCGGCACGCCCTGGTTTATCAGATACGTCACGGAGGTGTAGCGGTCGCTGTTCGCCTTTTCGTCGGCCACCACGCGCACGGCCACGCCGCGCCGGTTAGCACCGGCGAGCGCCGTCGCGACCGGCTTACTGGTGAAGCTGTAGGCCGCGACGTCAATGCTCTGCCTGGCGTTGTTTATGGCGCCGAGCACGATTTCAAGAGCAGGGCGCCCGTCAGACGGCGAAAAACCCGCCGTCAGGACGGGCGCGGCGGTGGCGAACGCGGGCACGCAGAGGGCGGCGGCCAGCACCAGAAGGGTGGTTTTACGCATAGTTGTCCAGCTCCAGGTTTTTCAGTTCATCGAGGGTGTAAAAGCGGAAAACGTCGCGGTGTTTTGCCTCCAGTTGCACATGCTGGTTTTTCACGATCACGCTGGCGATGCTGTCGAAAATAATCTTCAGGGCGCGCTTTTTCGCCTCGTCCGGGGCGACGTAAAACGCGTACCGCCATTTTTTATCGCTGATAGCCAGCAGGTGGCTCGCCATGATGGACTGATAGCGCGCCTTTGTTTTGATACGTCGTTCGGTTTCAACGGCGATCAGCCTGCCGTCCGGCAGGCTGATAAGCCCGTCGGGACGGTGTTTGACGCTGTACTGACTGAGGAACGTTGAACGGTCGCCGTTAATCCACCCTGTCGCGCCGTTCTTCTCCAGCGTAAGGCGCACTAGCTGGTTATCAAGGTGATGGTCGAGTGACCAGCCGGTCAGGCGGTAGGGTTCAAAGCGGGCGGGCATTATGTTGTCGTCCGCCGTGAGGATAACGGCCAGCCCGTCGGTGGTAATGCCCCACAGGGATATTCTCGACGCGCGGGATTCATGCACGTGCTTCTGAATCAGCCCCATTTTCTCCACCTTCTCCAACAACCGGTAGAGAGGGCGGTCAGATTTAAAATCAAAAAGCAGCTTTATGATTTGAAAATCGCTGTAGGTTTCCTCCTTGAGAAAATTCAGCAGTACGCGAATTTTTTCAGTGCTGCGTGCATAACGTTCCTGATACGACGAAATAAGCATAGAAACTCCTTATTTTATAAATCCAGCAACGAATGTATTTCGTCATTTGGAGCGGGCTGTGATGCCATCAGCCACTCCTCGTCAGGTTGCACCGGCGGAGTGGGTATTGGCGTTGCTGAGGGTTTTTTGGTGGTTGTTGCGCTGACCGGAATAATGTCAGGTGCCGGAACTGCCGGAGCCGTTTTATCAAAATCCAGATCCAGCACCGGTTTAACTTCTGCCACCGTAGCGACTGCGACCGGCGGCAGGGTAAACAGCTCCAGTGGGGCTTTTTTAACCTTGAGCGGTGAGATTAACGACGGGAACGCGAGCGCGTTCTGGCTGAAGATATAGCTGACGAACTTCGGCAGGTTCTGGAGCATATTGCTGTCGATGTAATAGCTTTCCGCCTGCCGAAGCATGCGCTCGTTATCGACTTTTTCTGTCAGCACCGCCGTGGTGGTGACTTTCCGGCTTTCATCATCGACTAAAATCGTGCCCGACATGCGCGCAATCCATTCGGCGGTGTCTGGATCCTGAAGTTTATATACCAGCTTAAACTTGCAGTTTTCCACAACCGCCCCAACCACGGCGTCGCCGTTTAAATCCGCCGGACAGTCGCGCAGGTCGGCAATTGACTGGTGCGCCATTAATATATGGACGCCTTTATCGCGTGCCGCGCCTAACCCTTCGAGCGCCGGTTTGGACAGGTGATATTTCACCTCGTCCTTAAAGATGGCGATGGGGCGGATATTCCCCGCGACGCGGTCGCGCAATTCCGCGAGCTGGAACAGGCGAACTAAAATCATGCGCTGCGCGGTAATGATTTTAGAGTTACGCATCGAACCGATGATATAGCAGCAGCCGCCCTTGTCGAAAATCTCCTTCAGCGCAAAACCGCCTGGCGCGTTAATGCTGTTGAGCATTGCCAGCTCCTCGGTTTTACCGTGAAAGGCTTTAATCGTCTCGCCAATGCCCTGAACATAATCGCCGTTATAAATATCCCGCACGGTTGCGCCCGGATTATCCTTCACGAACTGCGCCGCCGTTCTCGCCGCCTTGCGGTCGTCGATACGGTAAAAATCCGCCGCCTCGCCTTTTTCCGCCAGACTGAAACCGGCCACGAATAATTCCTCCAGATGGTCGGCGGTGATACCGTCGATAAGGTTCATCTGGTATTCCTGTTTATTCAGGTCGATAAGCACAAAGGGTTTTCCGGCGTCCGCGCACGCTTTTTTATACAGGTGCGGTGCCCACTCGTCGTTTTTGGGGTCGAGAACAAAAACGCCCTCGTCGGCGAGGATGCTCTGATAAAGCAGAATACCGGTTACGACGCCTTTACCGGCACCAGTGGTGCCGATAATGTCGGCGTGCTGGGTCTGCCATTCTTTTAACGGAATATATTGCGGCTCACCCTCGCGGCTCAGCCCGATAAAAATCCCCTTATTCAGATCGATGTAATCCATCGGATCGTATTCTGTGGTGACGGGTAAAATTTCTTTTACCCGGCGAACGTCGGTTCTGCGGTCGCGCTCCATGCTGGTTTTTTTCACCATGCCGCATTTGACCTTATCAAATTCAGGCGAGATCAAACGCCGTAAAACCACGTGCAGAATAAAACCGGCGACGGTAAACAGTAGCGCCATTGTCCAGGTAAGCAGCGGCGGACTGGCGATATCTTCCCGGCCATAAATGCGCTGTAAAAACCAGACGGCCACTGGCGCTATCGAGCCGAAAACAAAACAGATCATGGAAAGCAGAATTAAGATCCTTTGCAGAAACGTCGGCTTTTCCTGACCGCCGTGTTTCGCAGAAAATATAAAAGGCAGCATGACGCCGGACAGCAGCGCTAACGCCAGTTGATGCGCCTGCAAAAAGGCGATAAAGGCCAGGACGGCATTTGCTATCGGCGACAGCAAATGATTCAGTTTGTCGAATATCACGATATTCTCCTTCACTTAAATTCGGTCAGCACCATCGGTCAGTCAGAACGGTCACAGGTTGTGATCGTTCTGACTGACCGATTCCATGCTGCAAAAGAAGTGGCCGCTAAGCGGCCATGATCGCAGGAGGTACACTCCCGCGATCTAACGGCGTGCGGCATTACGCGCGGGCTGGACGCCCTTACTGCATGTCGCATGGGGGTAATGTCCTGGCTGAACGCCCGGCCAAAACCCCCAAGGTCAAAAGAGGCCACACCGTCGCGCGCTACGCGCGACCACCCCCTAAAAGACGCCTGTTTTAGCCCTTTTCTTCGCCTTGTTCGTTCCTCACAAGACGAATTAAAGGGAAACTAGGCTTTTTAGGGGGTGGTCGCGCCACGCTACCGGCTTTTGGCCGGAGACTTAGGCACGACGGTGTGGGGGGCAAGCCCCCCAAATAAACCGACGCGTGGGCGCGTCTTTTTGCTCGCTGGGGCGGCAAAATTTATTCGGCCCCCCCCGGCTTTTTTCGGCTCACTTGGGGTGAGCGCTCAAAAAGTGGAATCGGCGACGCAAATTAGCAATTTCTTCGAAATTGAATTTACTCGCCTCCTGCCACTTCGCAGACTCAGGCGGCCTGTCGATTAGCAATTTTTTCAAAATTGAATCGCCATGCTCGCCAGTCTTCGAAGCCCGAAAAGCCAGGTCAAAACCGACCCTGTGCCGTTGTTAGTCGGTGGTAATAAGGAAGGATTCAAGAGGTTTTCCGGCGTCAAGTTCTTGCTGAATTACAACCGGCACGCGTCCGACGCCTGACCATTTTTTATGCACGCCGTTTTCAAAATACTGATATTTAGCTTTGCGTTTTGCCGACTTTTTGGCGGGAGTTGTACTAACCAGCTCTGTCGGTGAAAAGCCCTCCGATTCAATCAGCGCCAGCAATTCATTGCGCTTTTCTTCCCGCTGTCGGCGTAGCTTTTCCTGCTCGATATGCTCTGCGCGTTTTTCATCAAGCGCTGCTGAAATACGTGCACTCAGCATCTCCAGAAAGGCAAAATCACTTTCACGTAAAAACTTTTTCAGCGCGCGCTCTGAGGTTAATTCGTCCTGGATACGGTTCATAATTTCAGCTCCTTCGGCATAGATACGTTCAATCCTTTCAGCGGATCGCGTGGTGGATATTCAAAACCGAGTTCCCCGGTTTGCGCGTTTTTCAGCGTGACGATCATCGAATAGGTGTCGTCGTTTTTCTTCGATTTAAAACCTTTAATAACGTCGGTTTTGCCCTTGCCGATTAACTTCTCGGCCTGTTTTTCCGTCAGCTTTTTGCCGCGCACTTCCAGCCATATTTTGAACTGACAGCCCGTACAGGCGCAGGTTTTCGGCGTCATAACCAGCTCAGAACCGCACGACGGACATTTAACCGCGAGGCGGTTAAGCGCCGTTTTAACGGGATGTTTTTCCGTCGCGCTGATGGCAATATCGGCGCTCTCAACCAGGCGGGAAACTTCCGCGTAAAGACCATCAATAAAGCGCTCGATGGTCATTTCGCCGGTTTCAACCGCCGCCTGTTTTTCAGCCCATACGGCGGTCATATCCGGCTGCGTCACCGAGTCGGGCAGGGCATCAATTAACGCCAGCCCGGCGGCAGTTGGGATAAATTTGCCCTTTTCCACGGTGATGTAATCGCGGGTTTTCAGCGTCTCAATAATAGCCGCGCGGGTCGCCGGTGTGCCGATGCCGCCGTGTTCATCTTTTTTGTCTTTATCCTTCTCCTTGAGCAATTTTTTAATGCGCGGATCGGCGACAAAATCGGCCACGCGAACGAGGGCAGCGAGCAGGGTCGCCTCGGTAAACAGCGGCAGCGGTTTAGTTTTTTTCTCCGAAATCACCACCTCGCGGCAGGTTAATGTCGCCCCGGTTTGCAGGCGGCTGATGGCCTCAAACGAGGTGCTGTTTTCGTCCTCCTCGTCGTCTTCTTCCGCGTCGTTCAGGAACGTCGTAAAACCCGCATCGGTGATTTTACGCGCCGAGACTTTAAACATCTCGTCACCGCATTTAATCTCCGCGATCGACTCGTCATAGCGCTTTTTCGCCACGAACTGCGCGAGATAAAACTGCGCGATGGTGAGATAAACCGCCTTTTCCTTGTCGGTAAGGCGGCTTAAATCCGGCATGTTCGTCGTCGGGATAATGGCGGTGTGGGCGGTGACTTTTTTACTGTCAAACGCCGCACTTTTTTGCGCCGTGTCGGTGGTAAGGCCGTTAAAAACGTCGAGCGTTTTTAAGGCCGCCACCACCTGTGGCGCGTCGTTGAATTGTTCATCGGACAGATAAGAACAGTCAGAGCGGTTGTAGGTAATGTATTTACTGTCCTTGAGCTTCTGCGTGATATCGAGCGTCTGCTGCGCGGTCAGTTTGTGCCTGCGGTTCATATACACCTGGAGGCGCAGCAGGTTAAACGGCAGCGGTGCGGCCGTGGTTTTTCCCCGGTCGGTGGCGGCCGCGAGCACGCTGGCCGGTTTTCCGGCCAGAGCCCTCGCGAGTCCTTCCCCCCAGGCCTTATCCGTCAGCCGCTTTTTATCGTCCACCGGCGCGTATTCGGACGTCTGCCAGCGGGCGCAGACAACGTCCGTACCGCTGATAAACTGCCCTGCGAGCTGGTAGTAAAACGCCTCGCTGTGCGCCTGATTGTCGCGCCACCGGCGCACAATCATTCCCAGCACCGGCGTCTGGACGCGGCCAACCGAAATCGTGCCCTTATAGCCCTTATCGCGGGCTTTGAGGGTGTAACAGCGGCTCATACTGAAGCCAAAAATCGCGTCTCCTGCGCTGCGCATCAGGGCTTTCAGGTACATCCCACGAAAATCGCTGTTATCGCGCAGGGAGTTGATGGCTTTTTTCACCGCTGGCGCGGTGTTGTCGTTAATAAGCGCCCGTTTCACCGGCGCGGTGTTTCCGGCGAACTCCAGCACCTCGTCAACCAGGAGCTGCCCCTCGTCGTCCGGGTCGCCGCAGTGGACAACCATTTTGATATCCGGGCGCCGAATCAGCTTCACCAGGGTATTAGCCTGCTTTGCCACGCTCGCTTTTGGCTGAAGCTGTACCGGGTACAGCTTCAGCGGCAGGGTGTCGAGCGACCAGGTGGCGTAGGCCGGGTTGATCGTCTCCGGGGGCACCATTTCCAGCACGTGGCCGACGCAGTAGCTCACGATATCGGTCGCCGATTCGGCATAGCCGTCGTGCCGGGTGAAGTTGCCGCCCAGCGCTTTCGCGATATCGCTCGCGACTGCGGGTTTTTCTGCAATCCACAGTCTCATTCTTGATCTCTCCTGATTTCATCCATCGTTTCGAAGTACATCATTCGACTTTCCTGAAAGTCGTTATCAGACAGACTAAAGCCATGATCCGCCGCTACTGTCATGAACGTCTCAGCATCACGGACGCTGAGACTGGTCAGAACATCGTGCAATTCGCACAGGGCGCGATATTGGTAGATTTCGTAATGCAGGCCGCAGCCGCGATGCGCTTCTTTCTCGATGCGAGAAATCAGGCTCGCGGCACTAACGGAATCACCACGCACATGCGGCCACGGCGGGGCTATAAATCCGGTTTTTGTTGCCATTGGAGTGCATCCTTATCGTTGAGTTTTTCCCATTCCGCCGCCTCGTCGTCGCTCAGCGGAACGGTGTAAAAGAAGACCGGCATACTGAGCACGGAGCGGAAGAACGACTGACGTTCTGCTGGTAATGCCTGGAAGGTCGGCGAGTGCTGCGCGGCGAGCTGGACGAGTTCGGACGTGTTGGCCTGAAAATGATCCTGTTTCTGGCTGATTTCCGACAAAACGAGCAGCACCGTCTGCAAATCACCTGCAGGAAGCTCCTCATCTTTCAGCAGCCCGGAAAAGTTATTAATAGAAACGGTTTGATTAATCACGTGGTGTCTCCTTTACGGCTGCCGTTTTACCAACCGTTCATACGGCCAAATTTCGAGATGATCTTGCCGACAATGGCGCTGTCAGCGGACGGGCAGGCGCTCAGTTTTTTCTGCCGCGCTGCGGCGGTGTGATCGGGTAAAAACGACCCCTTTTTTTTCTTTTTGATGCTCATGAAATTTTTGTACATCGGGTCACACTCGGCGGGACTGCTGCCGTCGAGCTTTCCGGCCAGGCACAGCACCATCGCGCACGGGTCATTCGGGTCGGCATTCTGGCCATCGGCGGCGAACGCCGGAGAAGTAAGGGCGCACAGCAGCGCCGCCGTGATTACGGTGTGTTTCATGATGATTTCCTCTGAAGGGAAGCAGGGCGCTAACGCCCGTTGGTTGTTCAACGTCGGTGACGGTCTGAAGGACTCAGACCGTCACCGACGTTATCGGTAGAAGACGATTTCTGAGGTGTCGCAGGTCAGGCAGCCGGAGCGGGGGCGAAACTCCACCACACCCTTGTAGCCGCCCTCGCGGAGCCAGGTTTTGGCCGCAAAGAAGCGCTGGCCGTCCGGGGCATTTACTACCGCGCGCGAGGCGTGCGCAACCGCGTACCACTGTGCGGCCGGGTAAATCCCGCCGGGTTCAAAACGCGTAAGCACCTGCGACCAGTGCCCTTCCGTCACCGGCGAGGCCACGATAAGACGGTTGGGTTCCCATACCGGCCGGGTGGTCGTTACCGGCTGCGCCGGTTGTGACCAGTCAACGGCCGCAGGCTCCGGTGGCGAAGAACAGCCCGCCAGGAGGACGACGATCGCCGTCAGGCCGGTCAGTTTAGGCAGCATCATTGAAACTCTCCTTCATAGCCTGCATGTGCAGGGGTTTAAAATAGACGTCGCTCATGCGGCGCACGTTGCCGTGAACGTCCACGCTCACAATGACGTCGACGCAGTGCAGTACCTTGCGCAGCAGCACGTCAACCGGCATGCCCCGGCACGCCGGATGCTCGTAGCAGCGGTCAATCAGCCCGGAGATACACTCGCGCGGGCTGCCCGCGTGCAGGGAGGACATAAACCCCTCGTGCCCGGACTCAATCAGCTTGAGTGCGTCCCACGCCTCGCGGCCACGCACCTCGGCGAGCAGGGGGCGGTCGGGGTTCATACGGTAAATCGCGCGCACCAGGCGATCAGAGGTGACTATTGCGCCCTCTCCGGCGTCCGCCGGGTAGAACAGATGAACGTAGTTTTTCTGGCTGTAAAACTTCAGCTCCGGGTTGTCCTCGATGGTGATAAGGCGCAGCGTCTCGGGAATGTAGTGCAGCAGCATCTTCATGTAGGTGGTTTTCCCAGAGCCTGTTTCCCCCACCACAAAGAGCGTTTTGCCGTACTCCACGCACTTTTCCATAAAAAGCGGGATATTCCCGGACAGGTATATGCGGCTCAGCTCCCCGTCTTTTGATTCCACCTTTTCTGTACCCTGCACCCGGTCATAAAACCCGGCATCGATATACGACTGATGGGTGCGCTGGAAGTAGTCCGGCTTACGCAGGGTGATTGAGATGGTGTTACGCTCACAGGCCGGGGGCACCACTATCTGGCAGCGTTCTCCTGTAGGGAGCGTGGCCGAGAGGATAGGCGACGTTTCATCAATGGTGTCGTTGTTCCACACGGCCAGCGCCCTGGCAAAGGACGAGCACTGGCGCAGCGTGACCGGCGAGGCGTGCATTTCCCACGCCCCGTTGATTTTTGTGTGCAGCTCTCCGGGGCGGTTGATGGCAATTTCCGTCAGCCCCTCCCGGCTCAGGTAGTCCCCGAACAACAGATCGCGCAGGTGTGACAGCGCGACGTTGCCCTCTGACGGGGTATCAGTCAGTTTATCGTCCATCGCTTACCTCATGCGCAGTCTGTAGACGTCTGAAAAATCAATGTCCGCCCCCGTGACCAGGCCAATCACGTCACCCTGGTTGAGGTACATCGTCGGCGGGATGTTGATGCTGTTTTCCAGGAGCGTTTTTGCCATTTCCGCCGTGGCCGCGCGGGTGTTCTCCGTGTAGTCCGTGTTGCGATCCTTGCCCGGCGACGAGCCGGAGGCCGCAGCGGCAAAGTCCTGTACCGTGCCGAGCAGGAGGGTATTACCTATCCGCTCCAGCCAGTGATTGTCTATCCAGCCCGCGACGCCGTTCTCGCCAAGCGCCCCCACGGCCTGGCTGTCAACCATCGGAATAACCAGGCGGCCGGGTTCCGGCGTGCGCAGCTCGGTGATGGCGAGGAACAGACGCCCCTGCCCGTTTTTCAGCGTGCCGGTGCGGTACAGGCCGCGCGCCTCAGTGCCTGCCGGGATAAGGCGCACGGCGTTGCTGGCGCTGTAAATGTCCTCGCTGATAAGGCAGTTAAAGCGCCCGCCCACGTCCGATACAAAGCGCTGCATCATCGCGCAGGGGATATGCCGGTCGGCCGGAATGTACAAATCCGGATCGAGGCCGAGCCGCTTCACGCCGGTAATGCGCGCCAGCCCGTTATCCTGCGACTGCCCGGCGGGTGTTGCAGAGCCTGGCGCGGACGCGCTGCCCGCAGGTGATACGTTACTGCTGGACGTGCTTTTCGGGGCGCTGCTTGCAGTGGTTGGGGCGCTGTCTGCCAGGGCGCTGACCTTGTCAAACGTCAGGGGGGGCGGTGATGCCTGCGGCGGCGCGGCGGTATCAGTCGGAGTAGTCTTCTCCTGGCCGGTTGTGTCTGCCAGCTGTCCCAGCGGGTTCAGATCCCGTCCGAGGTTATTGCGCTCGCGGGCGGGGGAGGTGGCGTGCGATTCCGGTTCATGGCTCGCGCTTTTTCCGCTGCCGTCACCCTTCAGTTTCGCCATCAGGTAATCCCCGCCGGTGGCGATAATGACCAGTAACACCAGGCTGATGGCGGCCAGCACGAGCGAGCGGCGGCTGCGGCGCTTCGCGTGCTGCACCACCTGTGGCTGTCCGGGTGGCACCGCGCCTGCGGCGGGTTTATCGCCGTCAATCTCTGCCCGCGCCCGCTCGCGGGCTTCCGCCTCCAGTTCGGCGGCGGTTTTAATGTCTTCCTGTTCGTTCATCATTTGCTCTCCAGTTTCACATCCGGTGAGACGGTGCTGCCGTTCGCCACGGTGACTTTCCCGTAACTGCCGTTTTCAATCCCCACGACCTGGCTGCCGTAGCGCAGCACAAAGCGTGGAGAAAGAGAGCGCAGTACCATCACCCGGTAGTTACCCTCGGTGCTGAAGGTCGGGGTGATCACCTGCTCGCTGCCGCCGACGATGACGGTCGGCGACGGGATCAGCTTCTGCGGTGAAAAGCCGAGATAGGTAAACCGGCCGTCGTCATACGCAAAATCCGGGGTGATCGACTCCGAACCTGCCGCCACCCTGCGGGTGTAGTTCCAGTTGCGCGGCGCAGTGGATTTCTTCAGGGCAAACTGAATGCGTTCTTTCTCCTGCGCGGCCTGAAGCTCCTGCTGACGGGCGAGGCGGGCTGCGTCGTTCTGCCTGCGGGTATCGTCGGGGTAGCTGAAGCGCACCACAAAGGCCAGATTTCCCGCCTCGCGATCGTTATCGATCACGTTCAGCATCAGGCTGTAGTCGCGCTTTGTGGTGGTCACAAACAGGTTGGTCTGCCAGTCCTGCTGCGTGGGGGTGAAAATCTTCTGGACGGTTTTGCCGTCCGCATCCGTTACCGGCTGCTTCACCGGCGCGGGGCTAATCCCCACGCGGTTACGGTCGGGTGTGATCGTCCAGCCCTGCGGAAAACCAGCGGTGGCGGTGATCACCTCCTCGTCGGCGTCAAAAACCAGCGTCGTGATGTAACCCGCCCGCGTGTTAATCACTGTCGTGTTCTGGCTGTTGTAGGGGATGTTCTGCATGCGGCTGTCATAGGCGCTGCCGCGCGGTGTCGCCGCCCCCCATGCTGACGCTGCGGTCAGCAGGAGGGCACACATCAGTACCTTATTCATCGCTTTTCTCCTTAAACCGCTGGTAACTGGTGACGATGAAGCCGAACGGGTTCACCTCGCGCTCGGAGGCCGTCATTTTCTTCTGCGGGAAATAGCGGTAGGTCATGCGCACCGTCCAGTAATCATACGTTTCGGTGTTGTCCTTGACCTTTCGAATGGTGCGCTTGATGCGCAGCATCTCCACCATGCTGGAGCCGGTGCCCTCTGACGGTACGTTGGAGAGGACTTCCACCGTGACTACATAGGCCGCCTGCTGAAACACAGCGTCCGGCGCGTCCGGGCTGTTAAACCAGTCGAGGTATTCCTTGTTGACCTCGTCGCTGTTGAACATCTGCGTCTCTCTGTAGTCCTGCTGAAGGGCGAAATAGTTGTACCCCTCGCGGCGCTTCACGTAGGACGCAGTCTGCGAGAGATTGAGCACCTCGGAGGTGTCCAGCTTGTCCTCGCCGACGGTGGTGACGCGCTCGATGCGCCCGGTCTGACGGTCGAGCGTGTACAGCTCCACGGTGGTGGTTTTGAGCGGTAGCAGCAGGATAAGGGCGGCAAGGGCGAAGACGAGCAGCAGACCGGCGAGCGCCGCCACGATCCAGCCCGCCTTTTTCATGCGCATATCCCGCTCAAGAATGGCGTTCTCAAACGAGCGCGAGTCGCTCAGGGCTTTGGCGGTAAGTTCAGACATGGGGGGTTAACTCCTGAATAATGGCCGGGGAATTGACCGGCTCCGGGTTGCCCGACACGGGCGGAAGTTGGGTGTTTCGCTGTGCGCAGCCTGCAAGCAGGCACAGCATCAGCAGCGTGATGCCGTATTTCATGGTGTTTTTCCTGTGGTAAAGACGTGACGAAGCCGCAGGACGCCGTTGCGGCGTCCCGCAGTTCAGTCAGACTGGGTTATCTCTGGTAGCGTTCCTGCATCCGCTGAACGGCGGCGCGGCTGCGGCTGCGCGCATCGCCGGTGGCGCGGGAGGCCGTGGAGGCAGACGAGGCCGTTGCGCTGCCGGTGCTGTTAAGGTTCTGTGAGGCTTTATCCCCCACCGCACCGGCTGCGGAGGAGGCGGATTGACGGGCTGAACCTACTCCCGACGCGGCAAGTGCCTGAGCGGCACCCTGTGCGGATGCACCGGCAAGCGCCTCGGCCAGCTTATAGGTCAGGACCATCACGGCGGCGGCACCCGCCGTGCCGAGGAAGACCTGAACGGCCAGAGTCAGGTAGTTGGCATCGGATGCTTTTGTGGCGCCCGCCAGGATGTAGTCCAGGTAATCCATTACCACCGTCAGGGCGATGCCGCTGAACAGGGATGTAAGGATGCAGCCCAGAATAATTCTGAGCCAGTTGCTGAACATATCCCGGAACCACGACCACATCAGGCAGTAGATAAAGATCGGGGCGGTCGCCAGCATCAGCAGCATCACCAGTTCGGCTATCAGGTTAATGATGGCCGTGATGCCTACCAGTAACATGACGCCTGCCCAGACCAGAAACTGCGCCAGAGTGCCTTTTAGAGCGACATAGGTTGAATCATCATAAGAGTAAAGCTTCTCCCCAAGTGCTTGAGCCTTTTCCCAGACGGTATCCAGCCGCGCCCAGATCGACGCGTCGCCGCTGAATCCGTCCCGCAGGCCGGTGATGGCATCCGAAACCAGATCGAGATAGCCTCCGGCGTTGGTGACGAAAATCATGATGATGAGCATCCGGCTCACGTCCCACACGATCTCCTCGAAGGGGCGGACTAGCTTGCCTGCCATCGTCTGGTAGGCGCGCCACGTGATGTACAGCGAGAGCACCGCGATGGAGAACAGGTGTGCCATCCACCCCCCCGTATCGGCGGCCACGCTGGTGAGCACGCTGTCAAACCCCTCCATGATGTGGCTGTTTAATCCGACGAATATTCCACTCATGGTGCGTTCTCCTGTCGCTAATTCAGGTCAGCAATAGGCTCTTGCACGCGAGCTTTATCAAGGTCTTTCAGGATTTGCTTATATCCTTCGGCAACATCAGGTTTAGCTTTTTCACGGTGAAGGGCGGAGCGTGCATTCTGGCAATCGGTGGGCACAAAATTATGATTAAAAATGCACTCCCTGTATTTCGCCAGCATGTCGTCATGGTGTGCCATATACCAGTCTACGGAGGTTTTATCCTCGCAGCCAGTAAGCGCGGCCACTGAGGCCAGAACAATAAAGGTCAGTGTCTTCAGTTTCATGGGGTCACCTGTTAGTTAAGGTCTGCGATTGGAGCTGTGCGCATTTGCTCGGCCTGCGCCTTTCGGCGTTGTTCGGCAAGCAGCTGGTTGCGCATCTCACTTTGTTTGACCGACATTTCCCATTGAGTGGTCAGGGCGTTCAGCTGGATACTCCGCGCGGACACTACGTTCGCCAGATCCTGCGATTCTTTACTGTCCTTCGCATTCTCGATGCGACTGGCGAGATTACTAATATCGCTCAGCGTGTCGGAAATTTTTTCCTGGATGTCAGAAGTGTCCTCGACGGACACCGCCTGATTGAGGAGCATCTGTTTGCAGCTATCCCGGTACGCCTCGCTGGCGTTCTCCGGGCAGTTGTCGAACAGTTTGTATTTGTCATACAGCCTGTTTAGTTCCCCAGCATAAGACCCGCCTGAGCCGGTTAACAGATCGTTTAAGGAAATCCCCCTGTTTTTCAGATTTTTAATGTCAGCCGTCAGGTTTTTTGCCTGATTCAGGAATGCCTGGACGTCCCGAATACCGGTGGCCGTTGCCAGCTGTTGTTTATAAGCGTTCATCTGCGACTGATAATGTTGAACCGTCTGCTGCCACTGCTGGAGCTTCTCCGCCCACTGCTGGATGTTGCTGGCGTTGGCTACTTCATCAAAAACGGGAATACCGGCCTGAGCCGGGACGTGAAAGAGACACAAGGCGACGGTCAGCGCCGTCAGGGTGGTTTTCAGTTTCATGGTGTTATCCTTTTGTGATTAAACGGCACGTCTCAGCATTTCGTCTTTCCAGTCTTCCGGCTTCATACCCTCCTGCCAGATCTCGTCAAAAATTTTCAGGTTGTCCGCACTGGCGCTGAGCAGCTTCGTGTAGCGACCTAGCCCGGAGAGGTCGAGGGTGATTTGTGCGATATACGGGCGCACGTCACCACGCCGCAGCGGAGATTTCATGATCACCATCTGGCGGGCGTAGGGGTCGAGGGTGGTCACGATGTCGTAAACCGCTTTCGGCACCCGCAGCATGTCCACGTAGTCGTACTCCTTCGCCTGCTGGTTCGCCATGAAGATGCGGGTACTACACTGCTCGATAATGGCCGCCGAGATCTCGTGCTTGCACATCTCCTCCGGCGACTGCGTGGCCGGGAAGAAAATGCCGTTGAGCTTTCGAATGACCTTCAGCATGTCGAGGGCGAATTTTGAAAACTCCGGGTCCTGAAGCCATTTCCAGAATTCATCCATGAAAATGACCAGGCGGCGGCCATCGAGGAGGCTGGTCACGCGGTAGAGCAGGTAGAAGGTGAGCGGGCTGCGCACGTCTTTGTCGTTCAGGAACTCCGTGCCGTCGATGCCGAAATTATCAATATTGTCGATATCAAAGGTGTCCACGTCATTATCAAACACCCAGCCAAACTCCCCGCCCTGCGCCCACTGCTGGAGACGGATGCGCAGCCCGTTCATCCGTGCGTCCTTCGTCGGGGCTTCATGCAGCACTTCCAGCATGCGGGTGATGCCGTTGCGACGAAGCTCAGGCGGGTAGTCCAGCATGATGGTGTCCACTGCCTCGCTGAGGCGTTCTTCATCGCGCGGGTCGAGCGGTTTGCCGTCCCTTGTGCACATCATTCGCATCAGCTTCTTGAGGAAGTTGCGGTTACGTTTCGTTGGAGCGAGCGCAAACGGGTTAAGGCCGGTCTTCTCGCCTGAACGGAAACGGAAGTACGAGCCGCCCTGGAGGCGTATCGACATTTCCGCCGAACGGTCTTTATCAAAGACCACCGAGGTGAAGCGCTTTTTCGTCGCCCCCGGCGCAAACGACTCAGGACGCCGGTATTTCTGCATCAGATGCTGGAACATCATCAGCAGGGTCGATTTCCCCGTCCCGGTACTGCCGAGCAGCATGGTGTTACCCGGCGGCTTCTCGCTGAACTCGTCAACATCGGCCTGGCTGTTGTGCAGATTCACGTACTGACATCCCCCGGACGGGGTCGGAACAACGGCAATCGCCTCCCCCCAGGCATTCCCGTCCCGCTTGTGCGGGTGAAAGTTGTGAAACGACACCATTTCGGCGTAGTTGAGGCTGCTCACCGGCACCAGACGCGGGCGCAGGTGATACACACCCGGCAACTGCGCGAGATACGCCGCCGACAGCGACTCGCGGGACAGGGTCATGATGAAACCGAGATCCTTCAGGGTATCCGCCAGGGTGTTGGTGTCCCGGATAACCTGCTCGCTGGTTGGGGCGCTGACAATAAGCGTCTGGTGATATTTCCCGAATGAAATAATGCCGGACTGAAGCATGTCGCGGGCGACCTTCAGGTCTTCCTGCTGGGAGATCGCATCATCCTCGGCAGACTTCAGGCGTTTCTCGATGGTGCGGATGCAGCCCCGCGCTTCATCCTTACCCATGCAGGTATAGGACTGCGTGAACACGTACCGGCAGCGGGCATAAAGAAGCGAGTCATACAGCCCGGTGATGGTTTCAGTGCTGTAATCCTTGATTTCCAGCCCGCGAAAGTAGCTCTGGCCGTCGGTGTGGCTGACCTGGCCAATGTCGGTGGAAGGGAAAATATCCGTGCCGCCCAGCACGTCATAAAACGGCGTGCGGGTGACGCGGACTTTCTGCCACCTGCCGGTGATCAGAAAGTTGTAAAACGCCAGCTGGGAGGAGAACACGTGCCCGTTCTCCTCATAAGTGCCAAGCGGCCGCGCCGCGTAGCGTGACAGCGCCGTGCCAATCGCTTGCCGGTGCTCCTGCATCACCTGCAGGGCATTGTCGAGCAGGGTTTTACGTTCGCCCAGGGACTTCTGTTTCATGGTCGCCCGCTCAATGCCGGTGTGCGGATTGAAGCAGACGGTGAAGAAGAGGCGACGCTGGTAGAAAGGTTTGCCCTCGCGGGAGGCGTAAAACAGACGCGCGATTTCATCTGAAAACGGAATCCCGGATTCACATTCAAGCGTGTCGGTAAATTCGTCGCTCACCAGATGGGTATAGAAGGTAACGGGTAGCCCCTCAAAGGAGCGGATAACGTTGTTGAGCTGCATGTCCAGGGTGGCGAGGTAATGTTCATCCTCGCATTCAAAAATGATACCGCCGATCTCCCAGGTGCTGACAAAGTCACCTTTTTTGTTCTTCACCACCTGCTCGTGCAGGTGGGAAGACCAGGGGAGATAGCGGGACAGCGGGATACTCTCGTTGAGCCGCATATGTTTTATAAACTCCGTAACGTCTATGGCGTCGTACTGGTTTGCGACAAGCGCCTTTGTCCCGAAATGCCGGGTCGCCGCGCGGTTGCCACGCGTTTTAAACGCCAGCAACTTCAGGTCAAAGAAATGAATGTCCTCTTTTGCCAGCCGTCTCAGCTCGATAAAGGCAGGTATGAGAAGCAGGAGAAGCCAGTAAAAACGTGACCAGACGGCCGCCAGGGTAAGGATGCACAGGGTGAACAGCAGGGGGACAAGCGGGACCCCCCACAGCGCCGCCGGTCGGGTCAGCGCCTTGTTGAGGATGGTCATGCTGCCTCCTTAGGCGGCGAAGTAGGCACCGAACCCGGACGCCCCGGCGAGCAGGACACCCGCCCAGAACACGCGCTGGAGATCGTGCCAGGCCTTGCCGTCAACAAGCATCTTGTAGGCGATAAAGGCCACCGCACAGCTGATAGTGACGACTGACATACCAGTTAGGCCGAGGAAGACCCAGTTAATGGCGTCACTGCCTTTCTGAAATGCCTGGTCAGCGCTGGCCGCCATTGCTGGAACAGCAGACAGGGCGGAAAATGCGGCAATCAGGCGGGTTGCAGCGGTTTTGATAGTACGTAAAGTCATGATCTCTTCCTTAATCAGAAGACACAGCGAGGCCGCCGCGCACGACATGTGGCGGATAAGCAGCGATGCTGGTCGGGGTGGTGTCGGGTGCCGGAATTACGCCGCGTATGACGCTATCCGGGTAAACAGTGTTGTCGGACGGGACGGCAGGCGCTTCCCCGGATGAGGGAGATGCTGTCTGCTGTTCTGCCCGCGTTGAGGGCACAACGTAGCCAATACGCTGTACGTAGCTTGTGTTGCCGAACGCGCTTTCCGGGCGCTGGCCGGTTTCAAAGTTGCCTGAGTAATAGCAGCTCAGGGCGCGCTGTAATGTTCCTCCTCGTTGATAGCAGTCGGTGATGATTTTCGCGGCAACAGTCATGTTGTCACAGGGGTTAAACATGGATTCGGCGCTTACGCCGAACTGCGGGAAGTTGGTGCTGGTTATCTGCATCAGCCCTACTGAATAACGGTGCTTTTTCTGCTTTATGGCCTCCACAATTTTTAGCGCCTCGTCTTTCGACGAAGGCAGATGAGAAATCACGCGGCTCCTGCCGCCCTTTACCGGGACAATCTCAGCGATGGCATATGGATTTAAGCCGGATTCGGTGCGGGTGATGTCGTGGATGGTATCGGGGTGAACGGCGGGAGCACACTGCATTGCGAGCTGAAACAACGCGGCAGTGGTTAACATAGTCAGTCCTTTCTGTAGAGCAGTACCTTACCGGTGGCACAGTCCGGGTTGATAAATAACTGAATGTCGCCCTGGCTGTTAGCTTGGGCAACACCGATTTTTGTAAGCGTCATTGCCAGCCGATCACCCTTCACCGAATACACGTTGTGCGTGTACTCGGTCATGGGGGTGAATACGGCTTCAAGCAGTGAGGCCGGAGCAGGCGTGATGTCAGGCATTACATTTCCTATTTTCCAGCAGTGAGGTGATTGCATCGATACGTCGCAGCCTGTCGGCAATAAGTACGGATACATCGGATTTTTTGAGTCCCTGCGCTTTCACAGTCAGGGTAGTGATTTCTGCCCGCAGGGCTGCCCGTTCAATTAGCAATTCTCGGACGTTATCCGGCAGCTCCCTGAGCGACCAGGTGCCATTAATGGCACGCGTGATACGGTCACGGGAGGAGCGTAGCGGCGGCTTGCCGAGAGTTGAATAAGGATTCTGACGCAGCGCCTTACGGCGGATGGTTTGCATGCTCATGGCTGTTTCTCCTGGGTATGAGTAAGCCACCCGCGTGCGGTGCACAGTGGGAGACAGGGAAGGATTAAACGGGAGGCTTAACGATACAGAGGAGTGAGAGTGTTACCCATTACAGGCGCGGCACGTCATCTCTTTACGCAGTCACAGAAAACACCTCCTTATCCTGACCGGGGAACGCCGCTGCTAGGTTATTAAAGAGCTAATGATTTGATTAATACAATAGTGCTTATAAGTTGGGTATTCAATAAAATTATAACTTATAGTATCGATTTAAGAATGATTCCAATTTTTAGGACTTTTTCAGCTGTGTAAAATGTTGGAGATGTTTGAAAAAATTGAAAAAAAATACTGGCAGGATAAAATCAAGAAAATCTCCAAATTCAGAGTAATAAAAATGCAAGATCTCGATGATGCAAAAGTGATAGAGGTACTGGCGAAGGTATTGACCAAAAAAGGTATTTCCAAGGTAAAGCACAATAGTTACATAAGTAAGGTGCTACAGATCACTACATCAGCGGGCTATAAGAAGTTGAATGGTGCGACCAAGTGGGAGGTTCAGCAACTCATAAAAGTAGTCCAATCCGTTGGCATGGATATGATTGAGTTTTTCCGTATTTATTATGAGGATAATAAAGAAATTCAAGATGCGATCTGGAACGATGGCCGCAGTGAACACTCTTGTAAGGTATGCCTCTATCCTGAAGGTTCGGAAGTAAACACAGAATACTCAGCACTGAAAGTAGCTGACCAATGGAACATTTTTCCGACAAATGATTTAAAAGATGAACTGCTTTATGAATCAAAACGAAGCATAGAAAGTATTGTCATAAATCCAAAGGTAATTAGCAGCACTAAGTATCGAATTGCACTACTTGATGACGATGCTAATATCACCGAAAGCTTAAAAGAAATCCTTTCGAACGATTATTATCAAGTAGATACTTATGATAACTTGAAAAAACTTACTCAAGCTGTCGCAACAAATCCGTATGACGCATATGTTTTGGACTGGATCATCGGTGATGAAACAAGCTTTAAGTTGGTTAAAGCTATAAGGTCGTCAAAAAATAAAAATGCAATGATAATCGTTCTTACAGGTCAACTATCTGGTATAAAAGATGATGAAATTGTAAAGTCAATTCATGATTATGACATTGTGGGACCATACGAAAAGCCGATTAAATCAGGCATCATCAAATCTAACATTGAAAAATATTTCGCCAGATAGATTATGAGAAATTTACTTGAATATTCCGGTAGCTTGATAAGTAACGATAGTTTGATCGTAGCACCTTACGATTGTCAGAAGCTAAGCTATGAAAATATTTTACCATTAAACAATGGTCTTATAAAAAACTGGAATATACAAAAATTCTCAAGTGATTACTCTGAAATAGAACACCTAAATGTGATCAATGGCATGGGAGTGACATTAGGTGATTCTATCGTCGGGATTTCTGTGCTGTCAGCAATCAAAAAAAAGAATCCCAAGATTAAAATTAAGCTTATTCGACCGGAGACTGCACCGTCATATGTTGAGGAACTGTATGAATTAGCATCCTCGGTTATAGATGAGCTTCATTACATGCCTTTTCATATTCAGAAATTGCCTTGTACTGCATTGAATATTGATGTGGGAAATCAGCTATATTCTCCAGATTTCCATATTATGGAAATGCATGATTATTTTATCCAAGGTCTTGGCGTGAAACTTGATGATGTTAACCATAATGAGCTATCTAATAAATGGTTAGGCAATATTGATCTCGGAGCGCCAGTTTTTGAAAACTACACACTTTTTGCACCTATTGCTAGCACAAAAATAAGAAGTATACCGTCGAAGTTCTATTATGACATAGTTGATATGCTTTCTAGGCGCGAAGGAAAAACGGTACTAGGTTTCGTGGATGTGAATCATAAAAATTATATTAACATATCAAAGTATTCACCCCATACGAAAGATTTCATAGCGCTAATTAAGTATGCTAGCAACGTTTATACTTGTGACTCCTCTGCATTGCATATAGCCGCTGGATTTGGTGTACCTACTGAATGCGTGTTTAATACAATACCGCCAGAATTAAGAACAAAGTATTACAGTAAGTGTAAGTCGATTTATGTTGGGAATAAAAGATTAGAAAAAATTCAGAGTAGTGAAGATTTCCAACTGGTTAAAATGGTGGAAAATAATTACAGGGAGTATCTTTATGGTTAAAATAATATCATTCTTATCCCTAATGCTTTTGTCAATTAGTGCATATAGCAATATTGGGGATATAGTTATAGATGGTTCAATCGCTAATGCTAACAGTGATAAAGGTTATGTGATTACTGAAAAGCAGTTTGATTCGTTCCCACGGGATACCATCGTAACGACAACACCTTGGACGCCAACCGGTAAAAAAGTAAAATTCAAGGGCGTCGACCTAAGTTATGTTTTAAAACTCGCTGGCGCTAATGGAGCAAAGCTAAAATTCCATGCTCTGAATGATTATGAAATCATTGTAGACATGAATGACGTTGAAAAATATAACATTTTATTGGCTACAGAAATGGATGGAAAAAGGCTTCAAATAAGGGATTTTGGACCTTATTTTTTGGTATATCCTTTAGATGAACATTATATTGAGCTTAACACGCCACACTATCTTGCACGGTTCATTTGGCAGATAGACAAAATTACGGTGCTCAAATGAAAAAAAATTTCTTTATCATTTTGGTTGCTCTGCTTTTGTTGATAGCATTCACTGTGTCTAGTGTTGTTAAGTACACCAGTCTTTTATCGGAGAAAAATTTATACACCGTCGCTGGCACCCAAGAAAACTACGGTTTCTCAGTGGCAAAATTCATTATACAGTTGAATGAGCTTTACACGCTAATCAATAGCGATAATACTATTGACGATGTTAGGCTTAAATTCGATATCCTTTATTCTCGTTTGAATGTTATTTATGTAAAGAGTGAGGCGACTGCACCTCTATATAAACAGCAAGGCTATGAAGAAACAATTGATTCGATAAACAAAAAGCTTGAAGACATAGACGGGCTGCTTTCGCATAATCACCCTGATTATAAAAAAATAAGTACAATCATAGCTGATATAAAACCGCTAACTAAAACCGTTACAAATCTTGCTGATATGGCTGAAATAGCACAAAGGAATGACGCTCTTAAAGATTTCAGGAGCAAACGTCAGCAGTTATGGACTCTGCTTTTTATTACAGGTGGGTTGATTTCCTTACTTCTTTTTGTCCTATTTATTTACATAAGTAAAATTAACCGATTGTTACTATCAGAACGGGCTGCTTTTGCCAGTAAAAATGCATTTTTAGGTATGGTAGGCCATGAACTCAGAACATCTTTACAGGCAATAGTGTCTATCATTGATGTCGTAACCAATAATCTGAGTGGAGGGATTAAATCTGGTCAGATAGAACGACTTGAAACTGCTGTTTCGAAAATGGAGCGCCAGTTAAATGATTTGGCTGAATTTGCAAAAATTGACAACGGATCTGTAGAGATAAAAAACACCTATAATAGCTTGCAAGCAATTGTTACTAACGCTGTGCAGGATTGCATTGCTATTTATGAAAAAAAGGATGTCACAGTTAAAATAAAAAACAATAATGATGCAGTGATTTTTACAGATGCTCTACGCCTTAATCAAGTAATTGAAAACTTAACCAGTAACGCTATTAAGTACACTGAGCGCGGGGAAGTTAATGTAGATTACTTTATAGAAAAAGGTAAGGTATTAAATATTGTCATTTCTGATACCGGAAAGGGAATCCCTAAAGACAAACTAAAGTTCATATTTAAACCATTTACACGAGTTGTAGATTCGAAATCCACTGTACCTGGATTTGGGATGGGACTTGCTATTGTTGCAGGGATAATCAGACTATTAAAAGGTACTATTCATATATCTAGTGAAGTAAATGTAGGTACAACTGTTACAGTGAGAATACCTATCAAGTTGGGAGATAGCAGCCTTGCAACAGCTGAGGTATCTGCTTCAGCTCCCGGAGATGTCTTCGGCGTTCTTAGCTTGCTTGTTATTGATGATAATGAAATGGCCTGTTCGTCTCTTTCCAGTCTGCTTACTAATGCTGGATACATTGTCGAGGCTACAACCTCGCCTGAACGAGCCCTGGAAAAGCTTCTGCGTAAACCTTATGACGTTGTCCTGAGTGATTTACAAATGCCAGGCATGACAGGTGATGAGCTGTATGCAACTGTTAGTAGCAGTCAGAATCCTAATCGATCCACGCCTTTCATATTCATCAGCGCATACAGTGATGCACACTCTATCGGACAGGCTCCTTTGTTAACTAAACCTGTCAGGTTAAAAGATATAAACCTTAAAATACATGAGGTTATGTCAAATCAAGGACGAGTCAAAAGTGAGTAGGCATTGTCGTAATATTTGCGATTATAGCTTTGGTGTTCTCGATCGTTGCGAATTTTGAAAATTTGTGGAGTCAAATGGCGCCGAAAGCCCGGCGTAGCCGGTTACCTGGCTATAAACTCTGCCACCCTACCCCCTGCCCTGATTAGCCTTAACCCGCTTACAGCAATGAAGAAGTAAAAGTAATCCCTTTTAACCCCGGTGAGCGGGCTTTACGGCGTTTACGACGTAAAGGGCGTGATTTCCGGGGCCTTAGCGGCGGCAGCTTGCTGCTGACGCTTAGGGGGATGTTCTTCAGTTATTTCAGCGACACCAGGGAACTTAACACGGTAGTTGCAAAGCTATACCCGCTAAAAATGTCTCAGATGCCTCTGTACGCGGTCGGAGTGGTCCCGGCAAGGCGTCAGCCGCAGCCGGGGCGTATCTCCGCGTTAGCGGGCCGAAGGGCCGCTTACGAGCGTGTACCCGACAACTGACCGCAGCTCCACCCACAGCGATGAAGAAGAGTAGTTACAACACCCATCATTAAAAGCGACACTACTCCCGGCCTTCGGCCGGGGGCGGCGGCGCTTTTCAGTGGTGGGGAGGGGCACCCGGCCGGCAAACCGGCGCCGGTTTTATGATGAGCTTTCTTTTGAATGCTGTAACTAATTTGGTTCTCCGGTCGGGGCCCTTCGCGAAGCGATGGGAGCTCTTTCTGATGTTGCCGAACCGGCGCGACCGTCAGGTCGCTGCAAGAGCGGGCATTCTCCGGAGCCTGTCCACAGGGTAGGCGATGAAGAGGTTATGTGTTTACAGGATTTATTAAAGGATCTTTAAAAGAGATACAGAACTGGTGTTTAAAAGGAACTACGCGCCCTGAAAGACCGACGGCAGGCTCAGAAGATGCTCCAGCGTGGCCATAGTACGTTCACCGAAGACGTGTGCAACAACCGTCCTCCGTATCCTGTCATACGCGTAAAACAACCAGCGCTGGCGTGATTTAGCGCCGACGTAACCCCACTGTTCGTCCATTTCCGCGCAAACAATGACGTCACTGCCCGGTTGTATGCGTGAGTTTACCGACTGCGGCCTGAGAGGCGGTGTAAGTGAACTGTAGCTGCCATGTTTTACGGCAGTGAGAGCAGAGATAGCGCTGATGTCCGGCAGTACTTTTACCGTTACGCACCACGCCTTCAGTAGCTGAGCAGGAGGGACAACTGATGGAGATGGAAGCCACGGGAGCACCTCAAAACCACCATCATACACTAAATCAGTAAGTTGGCAGCATCACCGTAATCGTACAGCTAAGAACAAGTGCTTCAAGTCTACTTATTAAAATGTACCTTTGAAAAAGTAGACTTTCTGCGGTACGCTCTGACAGTAAGTTTGCCCCCGATTTTTTACGCAGCGCGCCGGACGGAGCCCGACATGATCCTGATTCCCGATGACGAACCGGAGCTGAGTCTGCCCGCAGCCAGTGAGGAATTCCTGCCGGCGCTGTCAGGTGAGAATGCCCCGGTCAGCCCGGCCCGGGCCTACCTGCTTTCACTCAATTCCCACCGCAGCCGGCAGACCATGGCCTCGTTCCTGAACATCGTCGCCGTTATGCTCGGAGCTGCCTCCCTGGAGTCCTGCAGCTGGGGCAGCCTGCGGCGCCATCACGTGATGGCCGTGACCGAACTGCTGCGCGACACCGGCCGGGCCACCGCCACCGTCAACACCTATCTTTCGGCACTCAAGGGCGTGGCGAAGGAAGCCTGGATGCTCCGGCTCATGGATGTGGAGAGCTTCCAGCATATCCGGGCGGTCCGTAACCTGCGCGGCAGTCGGCTGCCCAGCGGTCGGGCGCTGCCCCAGGGGGAGATCCGCGCCCTGTTTGCCGTCTGTGAAGCCGATCGCAGCTGCCTCGGGGCGCGGGATGCAGCGATGCTGGCGGTCATTCTCGGCTGCGGCCTGCGACGATCCGAAGTAGTGAGCCTGGATTTGCGTGACGTTGTCACTCAGGACCGTGCGCTTAGAGTGCTGGGTAAGGGAAACAAGGAGCGACTGGCATATGTCCCGGCCGGTGCCTGGCAGCGGCTGCAGATCTGGATCGATGAGATCCGGGGCGAGACCCCGGGCCCGCTGTTCACACGCATCCGTCGTTTCGGGGATGTGACTCTAAACCGGCTAACCGACCAGGCGGTGTACCATATCCTGCAGGTGCGCCAGGGTCAGGCCGGCATCACGAAATGTTCTCCACACGATCTGAGGCGAACCTTCGCCACCGCGATGCTGGATAACGGGGAGGATTTAATTACCGTGAAGGATGCGATGGGCCACGCGAGCGTCACCACCACCCAGCAGTATGACCGTCGCGGGGAGCAACGCCTGCAGGACGCGCGGGATAGACTCAACCTTATTTAGGGCTAAGTAAACACAAACAAGGGGGCTGTACCCCCTCTAATTTTACATTAACACGATACTCGACAGACTTTCCCAGTCGTAGTCAGCAACCATCGCCCGATGGAGGCTGGGATAAATGCTGACAGCCCGACGTGAAGCAAAAGGCTCTCGCCGCTGGCATGGCTTAATGTCGCGGTCCCCTCAATCACTAACACAATTTCAGCGCTGGATGTCATTACCGTTTGATTGTTCACCGCAGTGAAAATACTGAAATGGAAATCCTCAACAGGAATAGGATAGCGCGCTTCTGCGGCGTGCTGTTCCGGTAACATA
>NZ_CP045557.1:0-167230 GCF_009495675.1 Citrobacter sp. S39 | reverse complement strand
AATATTAGTTATGCCGTGCAGTTGATTGGTAATGAGGAAGATCGCAGCAGAACAGCACATGAGGTATATGCATGATCCGCCTGTTATGTTCAATAGTTATGATCGTACTGACGTTTTCTGCCAGTGCGGATATTAGCGGTAGGGTTGTGCGCGTGCTGGACGGGGATACCGTTGAAATTCTTGAAACAGGGAACAGACTGACCCGCGTTCGTCTGGCCGGCATCGATGCGCCCGAAAAGAGCCAGCCTTTTGGCCAGCGCTCCCGTCAGGCACTTTCATCGATGGTGGCGCAGCGCACCGTAACCGTCACGGGAGGAGATACGGACCGTTATGGACGGCTGTTGGGTACGGTGTGGTTTGACGCTAAGGACGTGAATGCCGAACAGATCCGTAAGGGACTGGCCTGGGCGTACCGGTATCACGGAAAACCCATCAAACCTGACTACGCTGCCCTCGAAGACGAAGCCAGACGCCAGGCAACTGGACTCTGGTCAGCCCCCGAACAGACAGAACCCTGGCGTTGGCGGAAGCAGCATCAGAGATAAAGTTATCTCAATGATGCCCCTGATTCCGCACGTTGCCGACAGCAGGGGAAACCGATTACTTATGCCAGTGTCACTGCGCATCCTTCTCCTTTCTTTTCCTGTTATACATAGCAACACTCAGATATATATTGACGGCAATAAAAAGTATTTAAGTTAAACATACTAAAACTAATGGACATATCAGAAAACAACCTATAAATTTATATATGCGTAGCAGAAACAAGTCTAATTAAATATATATCATTAAAAATCTCCTCAGGAGTTCTAAAATGAATAAAAAGAGTGACAGAATCTTTCCTAAACCAATTTTTTTGACAGTCCTGTATATAATAACGTTTTCCTTTTCTTACGCATGCTTATCTGAAATTCAACTAATTGGGTCAAATAATATTTCGCAAATTGATGCGGTGTGGCCATTAAACTGGATTACAGATCCGAACCAACGCATCTATGGTGCAGCTTTTTTAGGAGTGCTAATCTGCTGGGTTATCAATATAGTTTTCAACAAAGTAATTTTTACAAAGTATAACAATTCGAATAAAAAATCCATCTGAAGCCCATAACTATTCAGCAATGGCGGACGCTTGTTCGCCTCCTGAGCTATGCCACAAGTCGTATTACCTCAAAACCCTATCCCAGACGTTCCCTCGTTCGACGCATAGCGCTGTCAGCACATTGCTAAGGCATTTGGTCGGAAATCACCAAGCAAAAGACGGACCATAACGCGAATTAAACCCAGCAAAACTCGATCCTGCAGCAGATGACAAAGTTTTTTTCGCCGCTGTCGCTGTTATAGTGCTTACTGTTCCCTTTCAACAACGTCATTCTTCTCCCGATATTTATTTAGCCAGCTGTTTGATTCATACTCGATACAGTTAATAATACCCACTGCATCGGCATCGGCATCGGCATCGGCATCGGCATCGAATATTACTGTAGTTGTCTCGTAAAAATACCTACCCATAAATATCACATTGAATATTTCCGCTCCAAACAGCTATTTCTTTGTTGTCATGTTGACGAGGTCTTTTATACACAGGATGTGGAACGCTAAAATTTATGTTCCACGGAAATTTCGGCAGTTCCAGTAGCTACTGTTATAAAGATAGAATCTTTATGCCGCCTGGCGGCATAAAGGCGCCAGCAGATGTTAGCCATGGCACTGAAAGTGAGTGGCGCCGTCGCCCGGCGTAGCCGGTTACAGTTCTGATAGGTTCCACCAATCCATCCCTTCCCCCTGTTAAGCCATAACCCGCTAACAGACAGCACAGGAAGCTATGTGCGTCGTCGGAGTGGTCACGACAAGGCTTAGCCGCAGTCGGGGCGTATCTCCGCGTTAGCGGGCCGTAAGGACCGCTTACGGGCGTGTTACCTGGGAGTTGTCGGCAGAATGAATTAAAGCGACTCAGAATCTAGTTACAACATCCATCATTAAAAGCGATGTCTTCCGGCCCTTTGGGCCGGGTGGCGGCGCTTTTCAGTGGTGAGTTTGTGTGCGGAGTTGAAGATCTGGAAAGTCAGTTATCAGATGTTGGCAGTTTATAAAGTTCTGAACCCTGCCCGCCATCTTTGGCGGGAGCTACTTCCAGGCGCAAAGCGCCTGAACCGTACCGGCGCGGACAACGTCCGCTGCAAGGGCGGGCGTTATACACATGTCCACAGGACAGGTGCTGAATAGGTTTTATTTTTAAAAGTAAGTAATAACTGAAGTTTAAAAGAAAGGAGATCGGGGGTTTAAAAGGATCATCGTGGTTTGTAAAAAAACCATTTAGTGGTTTGAACGATATCCTACCAGTGGATTGAAGCAATACCCTCTTGTAGTTTGTGTGGATAAGTAGAAGAAGAACGAAAAGCGGCGAAACATTGCGCGATCGGTCACAGAAATGCGTGACCAACAACGGGCGGATTTTGTTTAAGTTTATTAACCTCGAGGTCTACAGAACGAGTTTGTCATTCAGAGACCTGAAACATGGACTGGAACAGGTGAAAACGGCAATACAAGCGGTAAAGCAGGCAGGAGTAAACCGGCGCCAGGGCACCAGGTCATATCGATTGTGTATTAGCAGGCGTTAAGTTGTGACGAGCAAGGCATCACCGAGTCGAGCATAATGGCCACGCGAGAGCTTCATTCGCTCCGTGACACGACGTTCTATCTCCGCGCGCACCGAATCAAGACTACCGAAGAAGCGGCCCTTCCTGATTTCTTTCTGGATCTGCAGACGAACCAGTTGCTCAATCTCTTTACGCGTTCGGGGAGCATCTTTACGCGCCCTGTGCCGTTTCATGCCGTGTTCATAACGTGACTTATGATACTGTCGGAAGCGTTCACGCACGTATGACCAGGCTGCACTGATAAGTTCATCAGCACCGGCGCGAGGTAGCCCTTTCTTCTCACGCTGCTTGTTCTCCCACTCGATACGGCTGCGACGGGCTGCAGCAACTGCTTCCTCAGACACCCCCAGAACCTGCCACATCAGCGGCGTGAAAGTTATGTCTGTGGGGATATTGCAGCCGATTTCTTTGTCGTATTCGGTGTTATAGGTAATGAGATTGAGCTGAGCGAGAAACTTCAGTGCCCCCGTCAGGCGGGTGATCGACAGACGTTTTTTTTCCGTGGCCAGCCCGCAGCGAATGCTCATGGTAGTAAGCGATGAACCAACGCGATTAGCCAGGGGATTAAAATAATGGCACATTGCCTGAACAGCTGCTTCCAGAGCCCGTATGCGTAACACTGGCGGGCGCTTTTTGCGCTCACCACGGGCGATCAGCATAGCAACCAGAGCCTGAAACTCTGCACGCTGAGTGAAGCCAACAGCTTTCTCGCGAATTTTTTCGCAGAATGGTAGGGTTTTCTTTCCCTTTTCAGGAATGAACTCTGGATTCGGATTTTTTACCTGACGGTAAAGTGTAGTGGCTTCAGAAATCTGCTTACTCACTACTTCCTGCGCTTATGTTGCACAGAAGGAGTAAGCACGGAATCTCTTGTCTTTTTTCGCGCACGGGTTATACTCCCATACAGAAGCAACAACTTCTGCATGATTTGTTAAGGACCCCGTTAATCTCGCGATGCCGCCAAGTATCTAAGATTATCGGGGTTTTTGCTTTTCTGGGCTTAGCTAACTAACCTGCCAGAACCTGTCACCTTCTTAGGCGTGACAACCTAATAAATTCATTTATAACAATAAGTTCACCGACTTTATCACCACAACAATGCAGGATCAATTTTTAGGATCTCTCCAGCTCCTAGATTAAGCTTCACTTCTTGAACGATGCGCTTCTGCGTCTCGTTTTAAGCTCTCGAAAAGCTCTAGTGGTACAAGATAAAACGCCGGCGCGCTACGATTCAGAATAGCAATAGCATCACCCTCTGCTGACTCGACAGTCCCTAACGGATCCCTTTTGAACTCCGTGATACCAGCGACTTTCGTGCAATGTATCGGATGTGCCATAACTCCTCCTGGTTTACAGATAGCACCTACGAATTATTGTATCGTAGCATACAATCAGACACTTAAAAGCATCATTAACTAATATTATGATCGCTGATCAAACTCAGTTAAGTGTAGTTTTACATGATATAGTACATCCGCACACAGAATATACCTCTAAAATTCAAATAGATACGGCCATTAGCGGATGATGTCTAAAATCATTTCTTCAAAAAAAAATTCCAACTTGCTCCTCAGGTTTTAAACCTGATTTCCAACAGCAGAGAACCTATGACGATCAAGAATGGTAGTCTGCAGTATGTAGCAGTTAACCAAGCCTTTCTTAGGTTATTAAAACTCCCTAATGATTATCCTATTGTAGGTAAAACATTAGACCAACTTCCTACATCCTTAGCTTACCTTTCACAGCGAATACACAATCAGGAAGAACTCGTTATGGAGCATGAAGACCAATTCTCTTCTATCGTTACGCATCCAATAGGTGAGAGCAACTCTATACATGCTTTGTGCTTCGAGTCCCGGCCCTATTATGACGATGAAGGAATCTGTTCAGGTACTATGCTTCAGGTAAGACCTGTTGATATTTTTGGACCAGATAGCTTGCTATCGGGAGACGTCCCCAAATCGTTGGTTTATAGGGTACCGTCCGAGATATTTACTAATGCTGAATGGGAGATCATTTTTTTAATATCTCTTAAATACAGCAGGAAAATTATGTCTCGGATATTAGGGACTTCTTTAAAAGCGGTAGAGCATAGAATCAGCAGATGCCTGCAGAAAACCGGGACCGCATCAGGGAGCGAGCTATTAGAAGTTTGCAAGAAGAATAACTGGGATGCCTACATACCCCCTCGATTTTTAAAGCCGAGATTTAGATTATTCAGAGCTGATCCTGATGCGTATCTAGTTGACTCATCACTAAGCAAACAGTAGTCTTCAAAAGTCATAGTAAATCCTGTGACCGGGCGTGAGAACCCGTATCTACACGTGCACATTGACACGCATCGCGTGTTTTTTTGTGTACTGAACCAGCACATCTGTGTAATGGCGGTTCAGGTAGGGCAACCGTAAGGTTGGCCGGTACCGTGTAGGCCGGTTTCTCACCCCTGCCTGGGCTGCCACCAGAGCGTGAGAACTCCGTGGCAGCCGATATCATATCTACACGGGAGCTTCATCTACAATGCGCAAGAACTTATCAAAGAATCCTCAATCCCCCCTAGCAAATATACTTGGCTTTCAATGGCTTGTAGCTGGTGTATTCTCTAAACAGAATGTCCTAACCCATACCACATATCACAACACGTTCAATGGGGTTTCTCCCCATTAAGGGAGATGCATTTTACGCGTAAATTTATTACGTACTGATTTGCCAGGGGACTTCACAATGATTAATGAGAACACTATTAACGCCCTGCATAGCGTTTTTCCGGAACTTTCCAGAAAGCAGTTAGAAATTGTGACTCTGTATGCCCACGGAAATACATATGAATCCATTGCTGACATTTGCAATATCTCTGTTGAGACGGTCCGATCACATCTTAAGCGAAGCACTAAAGCTCTGAACTTAAAAAGCAATGATGCAATGCGTGCTGTAATATTGTCACGCTCATACTTTTTTATGATTTCATTAATGATCACAAATTAATCAAAAAATGCACCCCTCAAGGGTGCATTTTTAAGACTTGGACTATTTACACTTTACTTTGATTTACCGAGATAGAATCATAAGCGCAGACCATTAAGTATTGCCGCCAATTTTACTTGAGGGTCTACCCTACAAGAGCACCCTGAACTATGAGACCCCCAATAACAGCTGACAAACTTAAGTGCTTGTTAGTAAGACTGTTAAGTCATCATGGTTGAGTATGTTCGACCCCGTTGAACATTGAATTATCCCGTCATGGATCAATTCTGCGCGAAGCGTTCAAAAATGAATATTGAGACTGTATGTAACCAACAATGGTATCTTGCTCTCTATATTACGGGGGGCAAAAATCGCGAGAAATTATTCGACTGGCTACACGACAGGAGAATTACCCCCTGGACGCCATTATCCTTAACGAAAATACGGCGTGCTGATGCACCGCATGTTTTCAGAAAAAGGGTATCTGCAGTTTTTCCTGGATATTTTTTCCTAAAAGCCAATTTTGATGTTCAAAAGATAGATACTATTAGGGCGCACTCAGCGTTCTGCGATTTTGTGAAGTTCGGTAGCCAAATCACCCCGGTGAACACAAGGGTGGTTGAAGCATTAATGAAAAAATACCCCGATCCTACCCATCACCCTGCTGCAAGGGATGAACTGGAAGTTGCATCAAATATCTGGCTTACAAAAAGTCAGTACAAACGACTGACACAGCTAGAACAAATGGAGCACCCCATATCCAGGACAGCGATGTTGTTCGATATGATCACCCATGCTGATGCATGGGGGTTTTGAAATGTACTTTACCGTAGCCTCTTAAACTGGCCTTAACCAGTTATCACTCCATCCCTTTTAATTCCCCCGTCTACGGGGGCTTTTTTTGCACCGTTTTCCGGCAATGACGTCTGGGCTGGTCCTGCCCGATGAACACCCTCTGTTCCTTTAACCAGCCTGCACTCAGGCTTCCTTCACTCTGGCGGAATGAAGGTACAGACGTCATTGCCAGAAACCGGAACCTAAGAGAGACAAACCATGCAATCCACCCAGGAACAGGTCAGCCATCTCTTGTGGTGCATTCTCGTTGCCTTACGTACGGCAGTCGAAAACCATCACATAACCTCAGAGCGTGGCAAACGTAGATTCATCACTGAATGGTTAAGCGGAGCAAGAAGAATACCGACATTCAAAGGAATGGGAAGCGAGTTTATGACTATCCGGCAGTTACTCGAAACCGAAAAAAACCGCTCCATTGATGCCGTTCTGACTACGCTCTGGACCAACTCTGTATCAACCGGAAACTGCGATCTTTTTCGGTTCCGGGCAGTACTTAATTCACTTCTAGGACTTGGCTGGAAACACTGCCTCTGCCCCTGGCCTGAACAAGTTGTCACCGAAATAATGGAGCGCCAGCGCACTCGGAAGAATCACATCCTGCAACTCACTCGTATGGAAGAAGCATTTACCGCAACAGGCTCAATGATTTCACCTATTACATTTCAACTCCTGCTGAAACAAAACGAGGACGAAGAAGTTGAAAAGTCTTTCTATCTCGATCGTTTCTCTGTTGTTCGAGGCCGGGACACCTCGTTGTCTAAAGCTACTTTACGCACTCTCTATATCGGACATAGTACCCTGCCGGAATCCGCCTGGGGCGCATGGGGAGATCGCGAAAATGTCGGCAGCGGTAATCTCTGGCGGCCAGACCTTCACTGACCGATAACAAAAGGAACAAACCATGAAGTTTCGACCATTCACCCGGGACGTCAGCGTGCATAAAATTGCCCTGCCCCTGTTAATACCGTCACTGTTAAGCAGCTGCACGGGATTTCAAAACCGTAACGTCGCACCAGACACCCCTGCACTCGTGTTTGTAGACGGTCAGATCAGCGACAGCGCTGATATAATCAAACAAACACAACGGCGGATAGCGCCCCCGGTCGCTACACCTGTTCCCGTACGACAGCCGGCAACTGCAGCGCAGGTATCGAAGACCTCGCCTTTGCCTCAACCAACAATGCTGTCTTCCTCCACAAGTAAATCCAGCGCACCTGGTTCAGTCACGAATCCATCACTGCCAGCACTTACATTTATTGGCACACCAGGTCCCGTTGCAGTTCTGTCATTATCCCCGGCGCGCAACCTCACACTCGAACAGTGGGTCAAACGTATCATTCCCACAGGTTGGGCACTGAACTACGAGAATGCACTGCGCCCTGTCCTGAATACCCGTATCGTCTCGGTATACACCAATGACCAGTGGACCAGAGTGCTCAACCGTTTGCTGGAAGAGCAATCAATCCAGGCGCAGGTGGACTGGAATCGTCATGCCATCACACTGCAGCGAAGGGGTCAATCCGCTCAGTTGACAACCTCTGCGTCGTTCACTGAAAACCGAACAACTCCTGCCCAAGCAGCTGGCATACCGAGAAATCCATTCAGCGGCCCGGATTCAGCCCAACCAGTAGCGCAGACAACTGTTAAATCTCCGGCCCCTGTAACGACAAAACCGGCACCGGTAGCGGTGAAACCACAGCCAGTCACAGGACAACCTATCGCACCTGTGATTCAGGGCAAAACCTGGACGGCACCGGCTGGTACAACTCTGCGAGAAATGCTGATGAAATGGGCACAGGACACACGCTGTGAATCTGGCGCTTCACCACACTGGACGGTTATATGGCCTGTCGCCGTGACGGATTATCGGCTTGATGCTCCGCTGACATTCCGCGGTTCATTTGAAACCATGCTCGGCCAAATGTTCGACCTTTACCGTACCGCACAGAAACCGCTTTATGCAGAAGCTTCCCGCATGCAGTGCGTGGTATCAGTCACAGATACTCCGGCAGGTCGATGATGGGCTGGGTCATACTGGCCATCGGCATGATATTTTTCCTTATCGCCGGTGATATAGATTCCCAACGCAATCAGAACAGTCGGACAGCTATACAAACACAGAGCGGCCAGTTTTATGCTTCCCAGTTCCTGACCATCGCTAATCGTGTTAATGACTGGCGTTACAAGACAGGTCAGAAGGACGGCTCCATCCCAACCGATCAACTGGGTCTTCCCTTCACCCCCGACAGCCGAATCCAGTACCGGTTACTTCAGAGCAGATTGTGGATCTGGATGCCGGAACAACCTGGGCTCGTTGATGCGTTACGGGCACAGAGTCGCGGTTCGGCACTTATCGGCACCATGAGAAGTGGTCAGCTAATCTGGCTTTCCGGTCTTGCCACCGGACTCACGGCACCACAGGGCGTTTCTGAAGGCGCCGTGGTTTACCTCAACTAATCCGGATTTTCCCCATGAAGAAAACCCTTTTGCGGCGCCTGCTGATGGCGTCCTGCTTTGCCATGCTCGCAGGCTGTACCTTCTCTGAAATCAATAAAATGCAGACGAAGGCTCAATCTGATGCCACGGTAGCCCGCGCGCAGGCGCAGCTGCCACGAACCCAACACCAACAACCACTGACCTGGACGGACCGGCAGTGGATTAACCCCAGCCCCATTCCTGTCGCCGTACGGGAAAGAAACCGCCAGGCTCCGTCCTGCAACATAACCCAGGCAAAAAAGAACATTACGCTGCAGGAACTGGCACAACGCATCACAGCTTTGTGCGGCACACCGGTGATCTTTACTCCTGATGCCATTGATATCAGCCAAAGTAGTGTCAGCACCGGCGTCACACGCCAGATGAGTGGCTCACTCCCGCCCCCCGATGACAATGGGAGGACACCACTGGCAAGCCTGGGTGGCGTAACCTCTCCGGCAACAAGCGGAACCAGCCAGCCACTGAATCTTACCGGATTGATGTGGCAGGGCGATCTGGGCGGGCTTCTGGATCTGATGGCCAGCCGTAGCGGTCTCTACTGGCGAATGGATAATGGCACCATCGTGTTTTACCTGATGGAAACCCGGACCTATTCGTTGGCCATGCTGAATACCAAAACGTCCAGCACGTCGAGCGTCAGTTCAGGAACGACCAGCAGTATGGGGGCCACCAGTGGCACTGATAACTCCGCATCCGGGGAATCCACCACCTCCCAGAGCACAACTACCGGTCAGGAATACGATCTGTATGCTGATCTGCGCAAAGCTGTTGAGTCCATGCTGACGCCAAATAAAGGCCGCTACTGGCTGTCCTCGTCCAGCTCATCACTGATTGTGACGGATACACCTTCAGTACAGGCTGCCGTGGCCCGTTACGTGAACGAGCAGAATCTCATCATGAACCGGCAGGTAGCGCTGAATGTTGAAGTACTGAGCGTCGGTAATTCACGAAATGAAGATTTCCGGATTGACTGGAACCTGGTCTACAAGTCACTTCATTCAGCTGGCGCAACGCTTAATAACGCTACCGGGGATCTCTCTGGCGGTATATCTGCCGGCGCGTCCATTCTTGATACCGCTACCGGTAATGCCGCGAAGTTTGCTGGCTCCAGCCTGCTGCTAAAAGCATTGTCTGAACAGGGTGATGTCAGCGTCGTCACCTCTCAGTCCAGCACCGTGACAAACCTGACGCCCGTGCCTATCCAGATGGCAGATCAGACGGTTTATGTGGCACAGTCGGCTACAACAACAACCACTGATGTTGGCGCCACCACAACTCTGACACCGGGGATGATCACTACAGGGTTCAACATGACCCTGCTGCCGTTAATTCAGGAAACAGGTAATGTTCAGCTGCAGGTGAACTTCAATCTGTCTGATCCACCTACTATTCGTAACTTCACGTCAAAAGACGGCAACTCCTATATAGAGATGCCATATACCAAACTGCGCTCCCTGAGCCAGAAGGCAAACCTCCGGGCCGGGCAGTCGCTGATCCTCACCGGCTTTGATCAGAACAATACCTCCGTCAATAAGTCCGGTACCTTCACGCCAGGGAACCCGCTCCTGGGCGGAGGTCAGTCAGGTAAAAACGAGCGAACCACTTTGGTCATAGTGATCACGCCAACGTTCCCGCAGAACTCTGGAGGCTGAAATGAATGATGAGGCTTACCTGTTTACAATTCGGGATGGAAAATCCCGCAGCCGTTACTGGCTGGCGGGAATGGACTGGGCACCAAAGGAAAGGCAGAAATTCCGGCTACAGTCATTTCACCTGAGAAAAGCACAGCCAGCCAGTACTGCAGGCATCGGTGTTAATACTTCCAGTGAACGAATAAATGGACGGGACAGGCAGCAACAGGTAGTTGGGGGCGGCCGATTGCCAGCCCGTCATCGCCGGCATCAGCTTTACTCACTGGCGCTCGCTTTTTGTGCCAGCACACGAAACGGATATGGTATTTACCGACTGAATAGTACTGATTTCGTGTTTCTGGCCAGCATCAATGGATTGCCTGCCGTCACCGCCGATAAAACGGGGGGCACAGACAAAATGCAAACGCTGCTGACACTGTTCCTGAGCATGAATGAACCGCCGTCAGAAGGATGGGAATGTCTGGCCACAGTGGACACCCCGCTTGAAGCAAACAGTCTCTTTACCGGACTATCTGCGCGTAGACGACAGCAATGCCGTGTACATGTTGATGGACTGCAAAGACAACGCTGGTTTTTGGCCTGCACGATATTGCTAATAGGTACAGGTGCCATTACCTGGTGGCAGGCTGCCACGCCACCAGAGGAGCCGACACTCACCGCCGAGGAAATCCAGGCCAGGGCGCGTGCGATGTTTGCCACCCAGGTAAAACCTCAATCCCTGCCTCACCCCTGGGCACATGAAGTTACGGCTACGGATCTTCTCAATGATTGTCAGAGACAGACCGATCCGGCGAAGTATGTTCTGGAAAGCTGGAAGCTGACATCCGGAACCTGTTCACCTGATGGGATAACACTTCTGTACCAGATTATGCCGGGCGGTACAGTAGAGGGATTCCTGGCCCGCGCCCGGGAAGTTTTCGGTGTCACACCTGTATTCAATCTGAAAGAGGGGGGGCGGGAAGCCAGGGTTACACTGGCCCCCCCTGACAGCCCACTCAAAGATGAAGCCGTGCCGAACAGCTCAGCGCAGTTCATCCGTATCCTCTCCTGGTTCCAGCGACAACAGGTCATGCTCAACATCACTGATGTAGCAGCACCTCCAGCCCTGCCTGGGGCAAACGGAGAGCCGCCTCCCGTGCAGGACTGGCAGGAATACGTGTTTAGTTTCTCCGCCCCTCTCCCCTCCATCATGTTATTCGACGGTCTGGATGAAACCGGTATCCGACTAACCCGAATCTCTTTCGAGCTGAATGGCAGTGCGTTCAGCTATACCACTGAAGGTAAAATTTATGCGTCAGCACAGTAACTTTCTGCGACAAGCGACATTCTGGCTCCTGCTGCCAGTATTGAGTCCATTACCCGTTCAGGCCTCTCAGTCAACTAACCAGCAGGTATCACAACCAGCCGAAGTGACAAAAGGACAGCTTGAGCAACTGCATATCCGAAACATCATCCTCCAGGCAGAAGTTCAGGGGGCGCAACTTCAGCGCCAGCTGGAGGAAAACCAAGCCGGTGCCGGTACCATCGCCCCCTCCCTTCCCGGAGCTATCGCCGGCGATACTTCACTGCCCGGCCAACCTGCACGCACAGTTCCCTCAAATAATCGCCCTGTCGTGCTGGAAATCAACGGTCGCGACCAAAAACTCCGCGCCACACTACAACTACCATCAGGACAGTCATTGGTTGTATCGCCGGGGAGCCGTATTCCTGGTCTGGAGAGCACAGTCAGGAGTATTACGCTTGCCGGTGTCACACTCAGCGATGGCACACTGCTTGCCTTCGGAGACTAACCATGAACGGTATTACTGCAGAATCTCTCCTGCTGTTTGATGACGGAGAAAAGAAAGAAATCCTTATCGACACCAACCAGCGAGGCGACCCTGGTGTACAAGCCGCGCTGATGGATTTAATGAACAAGCATCCAGGGATCAAACATCGTTTTGTCACTCTCTCGGACTTACGTGAAGCGAAAAAAAAACAGGCTGCTCAACCTCAGGCCAGCGATAAGGCTGGTTTGACGCTGGCAGATCTGGGTGGCGACAGCAGCCACAGCGAGCAACGGATCCTGAACTATTTCTCAGTGGCCAGAAAGCTCGGATCCTCAGATATTCACTTCCTGATTTCAGACTCGCTCTTCCAGGTCAAAATGCGGGTTCACGGCTATTTACATGTGGTGGATGAACGTCAGAGAGAGGAAGGAATGTCCCTCTGTGCCACCTGTATTCTCTCTATGTCGGATGTGTCAGAAACCAGTTTCTACCCACACCGTGAGCAGGATGCACGACTCTCTCCAGCCATGATGCGGAAAATAGGCCTGTTTGGTGCCCGCTACAGCCACCGTCCAACTGGCGATGGTCTGATTGCGGTAATGCGCCTTATCCCGGATGACGGCAATAACGTACCTGACTTTCTACAACTGGGGTATTTGCCCGAACAAATCAAGCTACTGATACGCATGATTGACCGCCCTGAAGGGAAAATCATTCTCTCGGGACCTACCGGTTCAGGTAAGTCCACTACGCTGCGTACCGCCTGTCGGGTATACCTCGATACCAACCCCGGGCAACACCTTCTGACCATTGAAGATCCGCTTGAGGGACAGGTCGTGGGTGCCGTTCAGACCCCGATCATCTGCGACAAATCTGATGAAGAAGCAGTACATATCGCCTGGGGAAAAGCCATCTCGTCAGCTTTGCGACTGGACCCTGACTCAATCATGATGCAGGAAATGCGCGACCTTATCTCGATGCTGGCCACCATTTATGCCGCCCAGACCGGACACCTGGTGATGACTACACTGCACACAAACTCTGCACTCGGTATCCCGGAACGCATGGTTACGCTCGGCATTAACGAAAATCTGCTGTGTGATGCCCAGTTATTGATTGGACTTATCAGCCAGCGCCTGGTACCCACGCTATGTCCTGAATGTCGTATATCCTGGCAGGATAAGGTCGCCAGCCTGACTGTCGAGGAAAAGGACTGGCTGGAGAAATACTGCAACATTGAAGGTATCTGTTCGACCGATAAGCTCTATTTCCACAACCCAGAGGGATGTGAAGCATGTACACAAGTGGTGGAGATAAACGGTCAGGTTCGCGGTAAAGTCGGTCAGGGGATCAGGGGGCGTACCGTCATTGCCGAGGTTATCGAGACCAATAACCGTCTTTTTAAGCTGCTGAAAACAGACGGAAAAGTCGCGGCGCGCCAATACTGGATAAATCACATGCAGGGGATCAGCCGTGTCCGGCACGTCCTGCATAAAATCAACGAAGGACTGGTCGACCCGCTGATGGCCAACCGTATCATTCCGCTCGATGAAGATGAACGTCTGGAGGTGGATGATGCGTGAAATGCACGTCCTGAAACGACTCCGATATACCCTGGTTCGCAAGACGTTCAGCGGTCGATACCGTGTTCAGTTCTATGATGCCCTGCGATTTCTGATTGAAAACCAGCAACAACTTAAGCCTTCACTGGAGAAAATGCGCAATGCATGGACAAACTTCGGCCAGAACTGGCATCCCTACGTTGAGCTGACGGATGACTGTGTTGATGCCTTAAGGGAAAACAGCGGGGAAAAAACGCTGGAGCGTACGCTCTCCCGATGGCTACCGGCCGCAGAAGCGTCCGTCATAAGCGCAGGCATACGCAGCGAGTCACTACCACGCGCGCTAAGATACGCCTGTGCTCTGACCAGCGCCGGTAAGCGTATTCGTGCTGCAGTATGGCAGATGGCCATCTATCCGATCGGCTTTGCCATCATGATGGCCAGCACCATTTATGTGCTGAATACTGAGTTACTTCCCACGTTGACAGAAATCAGCCCGCCAGAGAACTGGACCGGTGCACTCGGTTTTCTTTATGGTATCTCGCTGTATTTCAGTGAATATGGCGTAATAACTGCCATCGCTACTATCGCATCAACTATCTGGACTATCTGGTCACTCCCCCGCTGGCACCGCCCCGACAAACTTCGCCGTGCATTCGACGGTCTGATGCCATGGTCGGTTTATAAGGATATTCAGGGTGCAACTTTCCTGTTGAACATCGGTGCACTACTGCAGTCCGGCGTCAAAACTAAAGACGCGCTGGAGATTCTGCAGGAAACGGCATCCCCCTGGCTTGCTGTGCGTATCGAAGCAATTACCGAACACGTTCGTGAAGGTAAACATTTCGGACTGGCCCTGAAAGATTGCGGTTATGACTTTCCGTCGCAGGAAGCTGCCAACTTTCTCTCCCTTCTACAGGGGGACGGCGATGATGAAATCATAATTAACTACGGCCAGCGCTGGCTTGAACAAACTCTGGAGCGAGTAGCAAAACGTGCAGTCGTTATCCGCGGTCTCATGTTCCTGGCAATGATCCTGATGCTTTTGCTTCTGGTCCTTGTCGTTATGGATATCAATGCCCTTAACAGCTCGTCGGGCGCTTTTTAAACGAGGAAAAATCATGCAATTTAATTCTGAATCAACTTCTCAGACATACAAACCGGTTAAGACAGTGTTGCACCATCGAGGCTGGGGGTTTCTGGAACAGGGGAGTATTGCCCTGATCGTCCTGGTCGTCATCGGCCTTGTGCTGGCGGGATACTTCGCCCTCAAAAATAACGTCAACGTGGGTAAGGAATCATCGAATATTCAATCTCTCATCACCAGTACACAAAACCTGCTGAAAGGGGGAGATGGTTACACATTCACTTCCGGAGCCAAAATGATGGGCGCGCTTATCCAGATGAAAGTCCAGCCTAAAAGTATGACTGTACGGGGTACAGCCTCTTCCGGGACTGCCACACTTTACAATGGATGGGGTGGTGCAGTGACACTGTCACCTGTAACTGTATCTGGATTCTCAAACGGATTCTCATTGACCTACGAAATGGTTCCTCAGGATGCCTGCGTCTCGCTTGCCACACAGCTCAGCCGGGCCAAAATTGCTGATGCCATTACCGTCAACTCCACGGCACACAGTGATGGAATCGTGACAACCGAAGAAGCCAGCGCACAATGCACAGCTGACAATGGGAGTACCGGTACTAACAAGCTGATCTTCACGCTCAACAGCTAAGGAGACGATATGCGGAGGGAACGCATTCTCTCCTGCAACCTGGCAATGACTCTGCTCATTTTATCCTTTTCCCCAGGTCCATTGATGGCCAGTTCGAACTCCCCTCCTGATACGTATGATGCCTGCTTTAATAGTGCCGGTGCCCGATACCAGATAGAGCCACTGCTGCTTAAGGCAATGGCCAAAGGGGAGTCCTGGCTCCGTCCATGGGTCACAAACACTAACAGGGATAAAAAGGGTAATCCGGTCAGCACGGACTATGGGTTGATGCAGATAAATTCAACCCATGTGCCAAAGCTCATCCGAATGGGCATCATCCAGAGTGCAGAAGACCTGCTGAAACGACCCTGTCTGAATATTCAGATCGGAGCGTGGATACTGGCCCGCCACTTTCAGGTATGTGGTGTGACATGGAATTGCCTCGGGTCTTACAACGCCGGATTTCGTAAAGACAGGCACGAAACTCGCGAACAGTATGCCAACCGTATCTGGGGGTTCTATCTGGAACTGAAAGGACTTCGAGTCTGCCGGCAGGAGAAAGGAAAGCGAATATGCGAACCATCATAGTCACCAGCCTGGCAACAGCATGGAGCCTGCCGCTACTGCTGGGTTTTGCGCTCATTGGCAGAGGCCTGATGTGGAGAGTACTCGACTTTCTGGAAGATACCACTGCTCATGGTAAGGAGAGGAACTCGCTTTTAACTGGTGGGATTTGGCTTTTCGCCACGTTCAGTATGATCGCCGCCCTGTCACCGGCTCCAATTGCCGATCGGGCTGCAGCCATCATGATGATGGGCTTCCTGCTTCAGTCCGGTATCACCGACGCAGTCAGTGGATATTTGCCACGTACTTTCACAGCACGTCTGTTACTTGGAGGACTTATTTGGGGAGTAACAAAAGACGTTTCGATTGCAGGTGTATATACGCAATTGGTGGAAATCGCTGTGGTGGGTGGCCTGATGACGTTGCTGAGTGTCCTGATAAACCGGGGCGATCAGCGTCTTGGTCGGGGAGATTTATGGCTGATAACAGGTCTGACGGCCTGGATGGGGGGGAAAGATGCAGCACTGGCCACTCTGCTTGGTACTGCAGCCTTTATGCTCTGGCTGCTAACCTGGCATTTGTCCGGAAAAAAAGAGGGGCCGCTTGGCCCCTGGCTGTGTCTTAGCGGGAGTCTCTTCCAGCTATCCAATCTGTATCAACCCGTATGGATATCAATCTTATGAAAAAGCACGATCGTGGCTGGGCGAATCTTGATGTTGCTCTGGCGCTCATAGTTGTGATGGCAATGACCGTCTTTGGACTCACTAAATATAAAGACTGGCAGCAGGAGAAAAACTGGCAGGTTGAAGCATCCCATATCAGTACATACGCAGCTGCTGCACGGGGATACGTCGGTCGTAACTACGCCACTCTGTTAAGCGCAACCAGTACCACCGCGCCGACAGTGATAACTACGGCCATGCTTAAAAACACGGGTTTCCTGCCGTCCGGTTTCACCGAAACAAACAGTCAGGGCCAGCGTTTGAACACTTATCTGGTCAGGAATGGGCAAAACACGGAGTTACTACAGGGCATGGTAGTATCCAGCGGTGGCAGTGTATACCCGGACAAGGCATTGAGGCTGATATCAAGGGATATTAAAACCGGTTTCGGGGGCTACATTGATGATGGTAAAACCGCCACAGGTGCCCTGCGTACCTGGAAAATCCTGCTGAGCAGTTACGGTGCCACCTCTGGTAATGGACATATTGCAGTACTCCTCTCAACAGATGAGCTGTCTGGCGCGCAGGAGGACAATGACAGGCTGTACCGTTTTCAGGTAAATGGCCGCCCCGATCTGAATAAAATGCACACTGCTATCGACATGGGTGGTAACAACCTGAACAGTGTCGGCACTATTAATGGTCAGACTGGGACATTTAGCGGAAACGTCAGTGGGTCAAACGGTATTTTTACCAGTAATGTCAGCGGTGCAAACGGTAGTTTCACCCAAAACATTACAGCCGGAGCACAGGTAAAAGGAGCAACGGTCCGTGCCGACAGCGACATTAGTGCCGGACGCAATATTACGGCAACTAACGAGGTTTCTGGGGCCACAGTCAAGGCAACAGGCAACTTGTCAGCAGGTGGGGTTTTGCAGTTGGATCGGATCAACGTTGCAGGCATCGCTTGTTACCCGAATGGGCAGATAAGCCGCGATGCCAATGGCGGCGTACTTTCCTGTCAATCCGGCGTGTGGGCAAAACCCTCTTACAGAATCCCATGCAGGGATACACGAACAGGCCAGCCGATTAGAAATGCCAATATTAAGGCCACTGGTTCTGGGCGTGGCGACCCACTTGCTGATGATATCTATGTGTCATGTGATAGTGAGGGATTTATGTCCGTGATAATGGGTATAGGGTATTGATTTTATAGCGCATATAACTACTTTTTGGCTGTTTACATTACTGGAAACGAAACACGCTGAACGTGCCGTAATCGCAACCGTAGCTCATCATTCCATTCGATGCGATTGTGAACGTAGAGCCATTCGGAACGTCAAAAACAATGCTACCACTTTTACCCCACTGTGAGTTTCCGTCTACCGAATTTGCGACGGTGTAGCCGCCAACTGTGGCTGTCAGTGAAAACGTATTTGCACAGTTATCTGAGTTACCAAAGTTGATTTTTTGGGGGGGAGGATTGCCTCCCCAAGCATAGATTTTAAACTGCTTTCCTGTTGTGTTGCTGCTACTAAAAACACCTTTAAACGCTCCGAGAGAGGTGTAAATGCCATCAGATGGAGAGGGGGAACGCCACACACCGGATTGACAGTTAGCTGAAAGGACAGCAATACGCATCAACGTGTTCTTCATCAACACCATCACCAATGCCATACATCCGGGTTCCGGCCATGACATAATTGGCTGGGCATTGAACAGGTTTATAGTAAATCCAGCCGCCGCTGCGTCCACCAATAAAGTGATCATTTGCAACTGGAGACTGATACCAGTTGCACCCGGTATTTGATATTTTACCTGCTCCACTCCACACACCGGATTGACAGTTTGACATTCACTGTGAAGTCAGTACAGTTCACGGTTTCTTTACATTTATGAGAATTTTCTTGTGGCTAAAAAACGGACAATTAAACTGGCTGATGCACTAGATAGATATGTCGATACTGTGTCAACAGAAAAAAAAGGATGGCAACAAGAAAGTTATCGCAGAAATGTTATAAAGAAATATTTCATTTCAGATAAATTTATGCATGAAATTACTGCGATAGATATTGCTGAATATCGTGACATGCGACTGTCAATGATTAATGAACGAACAGGGTTAAATATTAGTGGTAATACAGTGAGGTTGGAATTAGCGCTATTATCCGCATTGTTTAATTTAGCTATCGCGGAATGGGGAACCTGTTCTTTTAATCCAGTGAAATTGGTAAGAAAACCAAAATGTAACCCAGGGAGAGATAGACGAATACATGCTCATGAGGAGCGAAAAATTAGAAAGTATCTGAAAGAAAGAAATAATGAGCTTTATGTAATTTTCTTATTCGCAATAGAAACAGCAATGAGACAGGGAGAGATATTGTCATTAAGCTGGGAGAACATAAATCTACAAGCAGGGGTGGCGCATTTGCCTAAAACAAAAAATGGTACTTCACGCGATGTTCCTTTAAGTTTGAAAGCTAGGCAGCTACTTACACAAATGTCTATCAAACCATCAGGTAGGGTTTTTACATATACGTCCTCTGGTTTAAAGAGTGCTTGGAGGCATTGTTTAGAATCTTTAAAAATAGAGAACTTGCATTTCCATGATTTACGACATGAAGCAATAAGCAGATTCTTTGAGTTAGGTACGTTAAATGTTATGGAAGTTGCTTCTATATCAGGCCACAAATCTCTGACAATGCTGAAAAGATACACCCATTTACGTGCGTATCAGCTAGTCAAGAAACTTGATGCAAAGAAAAAGACAATCAGCAAGATAGCATCTTACTTTGTGCCTTATCCTGCCATTCATCACGAAAGCAATGATGGACAGCATTATGTTGAATTAATTGATTTTTCAGAAATAAAAGTTGAGAGAAATAGCTTAGATGAAGCAATTTCTGACGCTAGCGTTTTACTACTAAAACAGCTAGCGCTTGCTGCTCAAAATGGAAAAAGAATACCAGTTCCAGGTGAATTTAGTGCAATAACAAAAGACATGGTAATAATAAATCCGCTACAGTAAATTATGCTGTACCGCGAATGTTAACAAGAACGAAATGTGTATGAATGGCACTAGAGGAATGTTTATAACTTTTGATACAAATGAAAAAAAAGTAGTCAAAATAATTATAAGTGCTGATAACGTCAAGGATGTTAACGGGGTTAGCCATAACGACAAGGTGGCTATTATATAAAGATCACCTGCGGCAATAGCGGTTGTATTATTTTTTTTAAATGATATTAAATTAATGATGAAGAGAGGCGATAAAGCAATAATGCAGGAGATAATGATAACAGAATGTTCGTTGCTGGTTCCCATAAATGAAAGCGCAACGGTAACGAATATTAATAAATCAGGAATCCAGTTCCGTATAATATCGATTATAGATGCAATTGATATTATAATCATAGTTAGCAAGAAAATATACTCGTTGTTTATTAGATAAGCTATATATGTAGTAGTTACCATATAAATAATTATTAGCCATAGTGGTAAAACTCTTCTAGTAACACCATTCTCAATGGATTTTGCTGTTTCTAAAACATCAACCTCAACGGCATTAATAACTTTTGCAGATGTGAAATTTAAAATGATTGCCATGAAGCAAGAAATCATGAGCCATATAATGATCATAAAATAAACACCACTGAATTGTCGGGTATAAAGTTAGGTTTTGCTTTCGTCCCATAAGTGGTGAAAATACTACCCGATTTGGCTAAGCCAAAGGAGATAGAGTCACCAGTAGAATCTTTGAGCAATTCCATAAAGCCAGGTTTGTTAGCCATAAAAACATAAGTCGCTCCAGCTTGCGCATAGACAGTTATGTTTGTGTTCTTTGGTAGCCAATTTGGGAGCGTAATCATCTGTGTGATGTTGCCACTTGCACCCGGATTACTGTTTAGATAAGTTTGCGTTGAATCTACATAATTTAAATAGGAGGTAACTTGCTGCTGAATCAGTGATTCATCGTATGATTTTTTTTCCTTATCTGATACTGCGCCAAAAATAAAATAAGAGACAATGAGCATTATCACGAAACCTAAATAGCTTGCATTCATTTTCGTACCTTCAATATTGCAATTATGATTAATGGATAATATTATATAAATGATTTTAAATCAAAGGTACATGTTATGTTTTATTTTCGAGTGAGTGCATTGTTACCTATTTTCTATTTATCTGTTTTTTTGTTTTCAACTCAAGTTCATGCTTTTTGTTTCAAAGAGGCTGGAGAACGATATGGCGTAGATCCGCTACTGTTGATTGCCATAGCTCAAACAGAGAGCGGTCTAGTTCCTACCGCTACTAATATCAATAAAAAAGGAACACCAAAAGAAAGTATCGACATAGGACTTATGCAGATCAATAGCATCTGGTTTGGTCAGCTTTCAAACGAATGGGGTATTACTCGGAAAGATCTGCTTAATAACCCCTGTCAAAATGTTTATGTTGGAGCATATATATTGGCTCTTAATATAAAGAAAAATGGAGTTAACTGGAAATCAATTGGTGCATATAATGCGGGCTTTTCGGACAAGACAGAAGCAGCAAGAATTAAATATGCCAAAAAGGTGTATAATTTCTACATTCAACTATTATCTAAAAATAGAGATATTGTAATTGCAAATGCCTCAAGGGGAGTGTTAGTCAAATGAAATGCAAAATTGTAATGTGCGTAACCTTTTTTATGCTTATCGGGTGTAATTCAGAAGATGTTAAATCCGTAAGCTACTACAAAGAGCATAAAAATGAACGTATTGATAAGCTGAAATCATGTAATAAAGAAACACGTCCGACAGAAGAATGTAAGAATGCAGCGGAAGCTCAGCATCAGGTTTATTTCCAAAAATAGATTTTTTTGCATGCAAAAAAGGACATAAAATGAAAGCATATCTCAGTACATTGATAGCAGCGTCCTCCCTGTTCATTGGGGCAAACAGCTATGCTACGGTTGTGGACGGTGTTGATGTTGGGGACGTTCTAACGGGAGACACAAAGCTAGCGTGTGAAGCGACACTATGCTTAGCTGGATCAACTCGACCAGGTGAATGTGTGCCATCGCTTACCAAATATTTCAATATAACTAAGAAAAAATGGAAAGATACGTTAAAGGCAAGACGAAACTTTTTAAAGTTATGCCCTGCGTCAGATGAACAGGGAATGCCTGAACTTACAGATGCCATTGTCGGGGGGGCGGGGCGCTGTGAAGCCGATACGTTGAACAGGGAGCTATTGGAACAAAAAACATTTATGGTTTGTAGATCTGGACGAAATGATCTTGATGGTTGCCAGGCTATAACAAAATATCGCATATCTCCAAACATGCCTTCATACTGCAAAGTATATTTTGGCAATGAATACACTGACTTTAATATTAAGTATTCGGGTGTTTCGGAATGGCAAACAAAAAATGAATTTAGCAAGAATCCTAAAGGTCAGTGGGTGACTCAATGATGACTATATCAATGCTTTTAAATTTGAATGAACTAAAAAAGATTGCCAAAATGCATGGTTGTATTGATGTTCTTCTCTCAATAAAAGAAAAGCTAGAATTGATAATTGAACAAAAGAGAGAGGAGGAGTCAGTTAGTATAAAGAAGATGGCTGAGAAACAGAAAAGAATTAAAATGTACAGAGAATTACTACAGCAAGATGGTATTTCTCCTAGTGAGCTTTTACCAAATAAGCCGATATTAAAGACCACTCAAATTATGAAGCCAAAGAAAGGAACTTATATTTATTATGATGGTGATAAGCAAAAGTTTTGGAGTGGAAGAGGTCGTATGCCCGGTAAAATTAAGCGAGCAATCGAATGTGGGAAGTCGTTGGATAGTTTCATTTATTTAGGGGGTGAAATTGATAGGTAAATTTTTGCATGCGAAATTATTTCTTGTAATTTATTTTTCTCTATCCCTCGATGTTTATGCAAAAACCATTCATGTAAGTTATGTTATTGATGGTGACACAATCGTTTATAAAGAGAAACAAGATTATAAAAAAGTTAGATTATCTTGCATTGATGCTCCTGAAATAAAACAGCCCTATGGACTAGAGTCAAAGTTAGCATTAAAAGAATTAATTGGTGGTAAAAATGTTGAAATAGCAGTATCTAATATAGATAAATATGGTAGAGAGATAGCTAATATTACGTACCAGAATCAAGATATAAATCTTAGGATGGTATCAAGCGGTAACGCATGGGTATATGAAGCATTTTGTCGAGATCAACCGTTCTATGCGGCTCAGATGTATTCTAAATTACATAAGATTGGATTGTGGGCAACTATTAATCAGGTTGCTCCGTGGGTATTCAGAAGGGAACAGCATGGTATTAATAAATAGTAGACACCAATTTTATAGGACTAAGTTAGGTTTTTCTCTAAATGTTGATGATATGAGTTGTGGGGTGGTGTTTGTAATTAACTCAGATCAGGATCTAATATGTTCGCTGGATGGGGGGGATTCAATCACATTGCATTTTGAAGATGTTGAGTCATGGCCTATAATTTACAGGAATTATACCCCGAAATTTTTTAAGCTCATTGGTTTAAATTCAAATAAATTATGGAATCCTGAAATTATCAATCGCATATGGGATATGCTTTCTTTAGGCCGTAATGTTTTGTTGATCTTACAGGAGAGTAACTGTCAAGCCGTATTACGGCGTATGAATATTCTTTTTGAAATGTCAAAGCTAAGAAACTCATACTTCAACAGAGCAGGCTCTTTGCCGCCTGCACCGCAGAATCATTAAGACTAAAAAATAAATTTTTTACACTTAATGATTGAATTAAAAATGAGGTATTTGGGATTGCAGTTTCAGTGTTTAGCATTTATTCTCATATGGCTGTAGGGATTGTAGGAATGGTTAACGGGGTGGCCGTTCCTGCATGCTCTACAGTTTTTTTTTGTCAAAATTTAGCCATGCTAATCATGCCTATTTATCCGGGGAAATTACTAAATTAGTTGTTGCGAAATAGGCGAAAATCGCCTATTCTGTTTTTGCGGGGGCGACAGAAAGCCACTCGTTCTGAGAAGGCTAAGCCCTCAAAGGAACGTAATGAATATTTCTGATGTTGCAACCATAAAGACTAACTTCCCGGATGCAGATTTCTGGATTGTTCGTCGAGGCTCTTTAAATTCCGTGGGTGAACCGTCCTACTCTTTCAACAAAGAGAGTATAGGTGTGAAGGTAACTAGGAGCGATCTGGTGCTTCCTAGATACCTTTATTATTGCTTCCTTCATCTTCATATGTCTGGAGTCTGGAAGCCGTTAGCGACGGGTACATTGAGCCTGGTTAACATCACAACTCATGACGTTAAAAACATCGTCCTGAATCCGCAATAACAATGAGCAGGGGGGAAACCCCCGTTCATTCTACAGGGGCATAGAATGTCAAATAAAAATGAAATATCAATAAATTTACCATCACTGAATCAGCAGCGATTTTTTATTTTAAAGTCTGAAACAGAGCAAGCTATTTCGATGCTTAAAAAGAATTTGGATGGTAAGCCATTTCCAAAAGTTGAGAACATCAATTACTCGACTATTGATCCACGCATTTTTTGTACAATTGAACAAGGTTGGGTTGCTCCACCATCAGAGCTTATTGATGCTTGGTTCACGCAAGTAAAAAACAATTTTATAGAATATGGCACGGACGGGAAGCTAGGAAGCTTACTTGGTTTACAGGGGCGTAGCGCTGATCGTCGGATTAGGGCGTATCGTAATGGTGCTGAAATTATCCCATATGGTGTATGGCGTGCTTTCCTTGAACTTACAGGTCGTGTCGTCGTTGATGTTAAACCTGTTCTTGGTGTCTTTGACTGCGAATAGTCTTTTTGACTGAAAGGTACTATTTATGTCTGATATTCTCAATGTTCTTAGTATTGCGGAAAAGTGGCGTGAAGATCATCCAGAACATGCAACAAAGGGCATTGTTATGATTTGGAATGGGCAAGTTTATGGATGGAAGGATTCTTTAAGAGATGCTCATAGCGAGCGTCCTGGTGTTATTGCTGTTGACGTGAGAGAACACATCTTTGTTGCCGAAGGTGGCAATGATTATGATGGCGCTAAATGTTGGGTTGTTAAAAACTAAATGGGCGTTAAAATGAAAACTATGAAGAAAAAAACTGTAATTATCACTAATATATATACAATATTCATGTTGCTATTGGGAGTGGTAGGTGGTGGTTGTTTCGTAGTGTTTTCGTTCTTGGATGGGTATAATCCCCTTGCAATAGTTTCTTCTGCGGCTGGTAATGCAATTTTTAAAGAAGAGATATTTTCCGATAGCATATCTGGCTTTATTCGTATCTGGAATGGGAAGGAACTATTCTCAAGTGACTTATTTCTAATTCTGTCTGGGATTTCATTTATAATTGTAGTTTCTTTATTGACATTTTTCCTATGCCTCGAATTGGCTGTAAGAATGAATAATTGGTTATGCTATTTTTATATAAAAAGTCAATATGGGGATAAGTTTAGTAAACGTTGGATTTGTATTCATAAGAAAAATATTGCAAATTTCAGAGATAAATTATTAAATACTAGTTTAAATGATATAAATAGAAAGTCTGAACTCGAAAGCGCTAGCTATGAACATTACATAAAATGGAAGCAGCACTATGAAAGTTCTATGTCATATGACGACTGGAAGAGGAAAGTGTTGAAAGGAACTTAACTTTTGCATGCAAAAAAAATTAAATACATTTAAAGAGGCCGCAATAAGCGGCCTTTATTTATAGGTTAAATAATGGCAATGTCCTGATGGTTACAAGAATGGTTTGTTGTGCTTTGCTTGATAATGTTAAATAACTTTTAAAATGCGCAACAGATTCAGGATCGGCTGCTTTACTCAAGATCGCTTTTTGTAATAGAGAGGTAAGTTCTTCATGATTTGATGTATACAGTTTTTCATAAATATTGTTTCCATTATATTCTCTGGCATACAAAGCCGCTCTAACTAGTTTAGTGGCTTGCTCAATCCAAATATCATTTTTATATGAAGCTACTAAAGTGTTTATATATTTATCAATAGCGATGCTATTGTTGGTTTCTAACATAAATTAATCCTCATTTACTATGTTGGTTGTCATTCTGTCCAGTATATTTTATTTAATTGCGTATGGAAATATAAATAATCTATACAGGGAGCGTTGCTTGATTTAATCTGATAATAATCCTTACTCCGTACAAAACTTGATTTTGTGTGGAGTAAGGATTTGCCCTCCCCGGCGAGGGGGGAATCTAAAGATAGGTTTTCTGGCAAGGGATAATCTCTTTGATAAAGCGAATTATTTCTGCTAATTACTTTTCAATATTCTTTATAAAATTAGAATAATTCTGTTGTGTTCAAATGCCTATATATTCCATAATATAAAAACCTTGTGGTTGAAGTTTGTGGTTTATATAATTTAAATTATAAGTTTTCGCATGCAAAAATAATATAGTGAAAATATCGGAGAATTAACAATGAGACTATTTATTGCAGAAAAACCTGCGGTGGCTAATGATATTGTAAAAGCTTTGGGGGGGGACTTTACAAGAAAGGATGGATATTTTGAAAGTGGTACAGATATTGTCACCAACTGCTTTGGTCATATCATTGAATCTCAACCACCTGAAAATATAATCCAGCTTATAAACTATGGTCGCTGCAAACGTTGCCTCTGAAACTTTTTCCTGTGAAGTATCAACCAAAAGAAAGTTCAGCACATCAGGTTAAAACTATTCTAGAACTACTAAAACGTGGTGATGTGACTGAAATAGTTCATGCTGGCGATCCAGATGATGAAGGTCAACTTTTAGTTGATGAAGTACTAGAATACGCTCGTAATACAAAGCCAGTAAAACGTGTATTAATTAACGATAACACATTACCGGCGGTGAAAAAGGCGCTGGCTAATCTCAAAGATAATCGTGATTTTAAAGGAATGTCTTTAAAAGCACTGGCACGTTCTGTAGCTGATGCTGTGTATGGTTTTAGCATGACTCGTGCCTATACCATTCCTGCTAAGGCCAGAGGCTACCAAGGTGTCTTATCTGTTGGCCGTGTACAAACTCCCGTTCTTGGCTTGATCGTTAAACGCACACGCGCCCATCAATCACATGACGCAAGTGTTTATTACACTATGACAGGCCATTTTGTACGTGGTAACGATGTTTTTACCGCAAGCTGGAAGCCTGGTGAGTTTGCACCGCTAATCGATAAGCGGCTGATTGATAGAGCTTGGGCTTACGGAACGGCTTCAACTTTGGAAGGGAAGCGCGCTACTGTAGAAGCTGCCGCAGTAGATGATAAAGAAACAGCCGCGCCATTACCGTTTAACCTACTTAGGTTACAGCGATGGGTAATTAAAAAATATAAACTTACCGCTCAAAAAGTCCAGGACATTACTCAGACTCTCAAAGATACTCATAAGGCGATAACTTACAATAGATCCGATTGCTCTTATCTGTCAGACGAACAATTTAATAGCGCTCCGGCAACGTAGGCAGCATTAAAAGGAATACTCAATCCAAATTTTGATATTGACGCAACTCGTAAAAGTAAGGCTTTCGATAATTCAAAAGTTACCGCGCATACGGCAATAATCCCTACGAATAATGTTCCTGATCTTAATCGTCTGAGCAACGATGAACGAAATGTTTATATGGAGATTGTTAACCTATACGCTGCTCAATTTATGCCTAGAAAGACATAAAAAGAAGCATCTATAGCAATTAAAAGCGGTGATGAATCTTTTGTAGTTCGTGCTAAGAAAACTACTAATATTGGCTTTGAGGTGCTTATTGGTTCAGATGGTGAAGATGATTTCGATGAAGATAGCGCGAATGACGGTGATAACTCGGTATTTGAGCTTTTGAGTAAGATCCGAACTGGTGAACAGTTAACTACTAATAAAGTTATTGTTAACGAGAAAAAAACAACACCACCGCCACTATTCACCGAATCTAGTTTGCTGGGGGCATTGGTTCGCGTTGCTGATTATGTAACCAATCCTGAAATTAAAAAATTACTTAAAGAGAAAGACAAAGATAAAAAAGATGAACATGGAGGTATTGGTACGCCAGCAACACGTGCGGCTATACTGGAAACTCTCAAGAAAAGGAATTACATAACCGTTGAAAAGGGTAAGCTAATTCCAACTGAGACAGGTTATGCATTATTTGATTCATTGCCTGATAATGCAGTAAATCCCGATATGACTGCGCTTTGGTCAGAGAAACAAACTGCGATTGAGAACGGTGAATTGTCAGTCGAACAGTTTATTAATGAGCTATACATCGAGCTTGAGGGGCTTGTCGCAGAAGCTAACGTTGATAATCTAAAAGTGGAACCAAGGGCTGTTGCAGGTCAAGCGCAACGTCTTGAGTCTCCTTGCCCGAACTGCGGAAAGGATGTAGTGATCCGTCCTAAAGTGTGTGCCTGTACTGGATGTGAATTTAAAATTTACAAAACATTATCTAGTAAAGTATTAACCGATAAACAAATTGATACTTTGATTACTAAAGGTATTACATCTGAATTAAAAGGGTTCGTGAGCAACAAAAACAATAAAGAATTTTCAGCCAAAGTTAAATTGGTTGATAAGGTTACGGGCAAGCTGGGTTTTGAGTTTGTAGCTAAAAAAGCATAATTTATACTTTGATAAAGGCCGGGTAAACGGCCTTTTTAATGTGAACTATAGTGCATAAGTACATTGTTTCAACATGAATGATAGGTTAAAATTCACACACGGTCACTGGAGGATATTTCTGATGATAAATAAATACTTGCAACAACCTGATACCCTTGCGACCGATAAGCTATCCAAAGAGCTAGATACGACTCTAATAAGCGACAAGCCCTCCCTGTTGGTACTGAATGCAGATTCAGTACCTGTAGAGCATAACGAACTGGCGCAGCGTTTGGAGGGCTTCCTATCGACGAAGGGTGAACCCACTGTGCTAAGAGTGGTAGATGAATTTCCTCCATTCGATCAGGATGCTCTTAGACAAATTGCTCTGATTCGCGACGGGCGATAAAAGGCCGCGTTAGTGGCCTTTTATCCGGCGTACTCTCACAAATCTTCCCGCAATTTCACGTAGCGCACCGCCGTTACTCCGTTACTGAATCCATCAAAAATACTCACCGATATTTTTCGCACCGCAAACAACCTAAGTGACTGTAAAACAACAATTCACGTTCGCGCCGGTTACGCATCGATGACGTTGGCCAACTTCCTGAACGACTTCGACCGCTATAGTAATTTTGAACAAGATTCCCGGCGCTCCGGGCGACGTGTCCGGGCAGATCGCCGCGCACTGGTCGCCAGTGCCGCTGGCCTTTTCCCAGCTCCGGGTTAATTCCTCCGTCAGTTAGACATACAGCGTTTTCTGCCCAAACAAAAAAAGTCCCATTATGGGATAAAAATCTTGCGGAAGTCCTAAAATGGGACTACTATATATGCATTAAGATAATTGCTATCAAGACACTTAGGGATTTCTGGACGGCGAATCCCGATGCAGAACAGCCGTTAAAAGCCTGGGTAGATGAAGCCAGTAAAGCAGAATGGAAAAACCCGGCTGAAATTAAAGAGCAATACCGCAGTGCTAGTATCCTTAAAAACAGGCGAGTGGTATTTAACATCAAAGGAAATGACTATCGGTTAATTGTTGCCATTGCATACCAGCGTGGATGGATGTTTATCAAATTCATTGGTACGCATAAAGAATATGACAAAATAGATGCTGAAACCGTCAATCTGGAGTGAAACATATGCAGATTAAACCAATTAAAACAGAACAGGACTATGTAGCAGCATTACGCGCTGTAGAGCCTATGTTTGATAATGAACCTGCCGCCGATACACCGGAAGGGGATTTTTTTGAAATTATGTGCGTACTGATTAGCGAGTATGAAAACAAACATTATCCAATTGAAGCACCTGATCCAGTTGAAGCTATTAAGTTCAGAATGGAGCAGCAGGGTTTAACAGTAAAAGACCTTGAGCCAGCTATTGGTAAATCTAACCGTGTCTATGAAGTTCTTAATCGTAAACGTAATCTGACTCTACCGATGATTAGAAAATTACATACGATGTTCGGCATTCCGTTAAAAAGCCTTGTTGGAGGGTGACAGAATCGCTATGAATAAATTAAAGAAAAAATCTTATAAACGATTATCGAAAGGTGAGTGTAATGTCTAATTTAATTGATAGTGTATTGAACGAACGAAGTGAAAATAGTGAATGTTTCGAGGGTTTTATTCAGGCCATCTTTAATGATTATGACGCACGAGCCATTGACCGTAATCAAGCGGCTTTAGCTATAAAGTATGCTTTTGCACTTATTGAGAATGGCAATTCCATCGCCGCAGTTGATTGGATTAAAACAGGCCGTAAACAAATTAGATCTCTGATGGTGAATAATCATGGACAATCTGTTAAGTGAAGGGCAGGGCAAGCTTCTGGTTACTATCATGATTCTTGGCGGTGTAGCTGTCTTTCTTTCAGTCTGCCTGGGTTTACTTATGTTATTCAAAGGGTACTAATATGGCGGGTTGGTGGATGCCAAAAGGTCAATTGAAAATTCTTCGGGAAATGAGCGCCGGGGCAACTCTTTGGCGCGACAGCAAAGGGCGTTTTTTTATCGGTACAGATAAAGTAAATTGTACTGTTTCAGCAAAAGCGTTATTCAATAAATCATTGATCATGCCTGATCACCGGGTTGTGAATGGCATGGACACTATGAGAATTACCCCGACAGGTCAAAATGAGATGGGGTATAATCGTCACCAGATACTTTAAAAGAGGGTGTGCAAAATGAATTATGATGAAATAACAAAAATCACCGCTGAACGTATCGGAGACTATATGAACGAAGCCATAAAGACCGATTCTAGAGGCGTTGCGGAAATGTTTCATAATGCGGCGTGGGGCGCGCGTTCATTGTGGTTTGAACTCGTATCAAAAATAGATATAGATATGCACAAAAAAAACAGGTATACGAGTTTTGATTTGAGTAGAAAGATTGAAAAACAGATAAATGAATTTAGAATAATTACAGATCGTGAGCGCATTCCATTATTGAGAGAAGGACAAAAAAATGAAATCATTTAATATCGAAACACCGTCTGAAGCTAAAATTGACGTAACGCCACATTCATTTACACCAGAAATGGTTAAGTCAGTTTTTCGTGATAATGCTTCCGTCATGTACATTGGTGAAATCTATAAAGGAAATCCGGCATTCAAGGACTGGAGCCAGCGGCTTACATTAGGAGAGAAATTACCTCGTGGTAAATATTTTCGGAAAGAGGAAAGAATACGCGCTTTGCTCAATACGCGGCTAGATACGGTTAAAATAACCACTTTCCATGTTCAGTGACAGGTGAACTATGAGTGACTCTAATATCGCTAAATATGTTATTTTTCTTGGGCTTTTTATTGCTGCTGGTTGTTTGTTATTTATGGCCTTTTTCTAATGAAAAAACTTAAAGGTGATGTTCAAAAATGCCCTCATTGTGGATATGATGAATTTTATGTGAGGGCAACGGTTAGTGGTACTACGTCTATATTCTATCGTTTTGATGGTGAAGATGCAGATAATACTCATATGTGGGATTATGTCACTACGACAGAAAAGAAAACCGCATTCTGCGGAAATTGCCAGAAACGTTTAGGAACTGTCCAGGAGGATTTATCATGAGCACCGTAGAAAAAATACTAGATAGCATCGGGCTTAAAGCCCATGAACTTAACTCGCTTGACCAGACGGATAGCCTTATAGTTTGTCGAATCTTTGAGGCTGTGCAGCAGTACGCGATGTATCGTGATAAGAACCCTGCGCTGGAAAGTGAGTGTGAAGAAATACAGACAATTATAAGAAAACATCTTAATCAGAGCGTGATCAGATAATAACAGGCCGTGTAGCGGCCTTGTTTTGCCTGTTCTCCCGTAAATTCTCCCCGTTAAACCCTCCCGCCAAATCGCAGATTTCACGTAGCGCACCGCCGATGCTGACTACATCAAAAATACTCACCAATATTTTTTGCACTGCAAACATTCTAAGTAACTGTAAAATAACAATTCAATGAAACGACAGCGATCGCTCGATGGCGTTGGCCAACTTCCTGAACAACTGCGACCGTTACAGTAATTTTGAACAAGATTCCGGTGCGTTCCGGCACTGGTTGCGGTACGATTACCCCGCGCCAGTTCGCTGACGCTCCGGGGGCTGCGTCCCGGTTTGTTCCAGCCCCCGGACTCCCCTCATTAATTCCCCCGCGCCGTTAGACATATAGGTAATTCTGTCCAGTTCTGCTGGCAGCGCGAGATCTGGCCTGATAGTATTGTGTAATAACGACAGGAGGTAGGCATGACATCTTTTCTTCTTATTGCGTTTGCTCTGATAGTTGTCGGTAGGCTTCTGCTGCGAAAGAGCCTGAATAGACTCCACAATGAGTATTACCGCCACGCTGACGAGCGGGGATGCGCGGAACGTTATGAATCTATCGTTCGCCTTTACAACTCAAGAGATCCCCGTGATTTAGAATCTGCATATCGGGAAGCCATTTCCTGCACTAAGGCCGCTTGAGCGGCCTTTTTTACGCCCTTCGTTTATCCAGTTCAGTTCAATGTGATGGCTTACTCTTGATATATAACACAATCGTTATATACTCTTAATGTTCTTTACGAGAGGTCATTATGCGTATTTCTATTGTCCAGATGGTAAATGATTACTATGAGGGTAATCGTGAAAAAGCAGCACAAGCAGCCGGGATTAATTCAGTGCAACAACTTAATAATCTGGTTTCAAAAGGTTATGAGGTCGCGAGGTTAGATAATGGTGACTGGATCATGCTGACGAGCAAAACGAAAATATTCAAGAAGCCATGAATAACACTTGTGTTATATAACGCAAGTGTTATAATTATCTCAGATTAAACATACAGCGGGATAATGATATGAGCATCAAGAAAAAAGCATTTGATATTCCTTGTTTTCATGATTCAGTAAAGAAAGACTTTGAAGCTGGTTTGATTACTCTTAAACAAGCTGCCACTGAATTTTACAAAGGTAACTGGACGCCTTTTATAGATATTGAATATACAAAAAAACAACTTGGTATTTAAACATTCAATAGCCCCGTACAACGGGGCATGTAGATCTTATCAAGATAATAAAGGCGGCAATCATGGCAACAATCATCTCTGTAATTTGCATAGAGCCAGACGAAGCGGTTAATTTCTTTACGGCGGGTAAATCCTATCCGGTCACGGCTAGCCGGGAACATCTGGCATTGCCGGGTGTGGACGTTATCGACGATGAGGGTGATTCTGTTTTTATTCGACTGGCATCATCCAGTCATGGTGTATTTGAGGTGGTTTATGGTTAATAACGAGCCTGAAAAGCTGATTGCTGATGAAAATGCACTGGAGCCAGAGTCAGTGGCGCATGGGATTGTTAATCTGAACAGTAAATTTACCCCTGATGCTGAGGATAAGAAACGTTATCAATGTGCTGACATTGTTCAAAGTATTATTGAATTTGAATCGTCAATTCAATGGTCAGTTAATTCTATTCTTAATGGTGTAAATAAGGCTGAAAGCAGCGGTTATTCATCAACCGAACTATCTGAGTTAAAAGAACTGACAGTACACTACATTAATGCGTTAAAAGAAATTCAGGAACGTGCAACCCGTCAATGTTTAGAACTGGCACGTATGACGCTACATGCTCATGGCATTAAGTTAGATACAGAGAGTCATTTTGATGTTGATGGTTATCAGTTTAAAGCAACACCTGTTACTGATGAAATTAATTATATAGTATCTGATTTATTTTCTTATAGTGACATTGCTAATATTAATATGAGCCTTAGTAATGTGGTTGTTACAGGAGAAAAAAAGATAAGGAAAACACAATTACCAGCGCGTTTAATAATGAATCTCTGGCTTAATGATTAGTGTAAATGTATACTTATATTTAACAAACATAAATCTTAAATGTAACTCTTAGTAAAAAAGGAATATGAGAGTGAAAGCGATACTATGGCTGAATATTTTAACGACCTCGTTACGCGCCTTGTTGGTGGTGAATCAATAGATGCAGATACACTACTGAGGCTGGCGAAAGAATATGGTGTTGACGTACTACGAGTACCGGAAATAGCCCGGTTTCTTAGTGAGTGGGGGCGTGATGGTGAATGATATGAATATTGCAAAAGGTCGCGCCAGCGGCCTTTTTTACGCTCCTCGTTTAATTCCCCGTTAGATGCGCAGAGCGCATGGGAGGCGTTCTACGCCGGAAGCCCCGCAGCGCCAGCGAGGACTCAGAAAGCATTACGGCTTTAGCCGTAAAATCCCCCACACTGCAAAGCCGGGTTTACGATCAGTATCTCCAGCGGCCACAAAAAAAAAGCCGCTTTCGCGGCTGTTCGATCAGTTCCCTTATTTATCCAGCCACGCTGCCCCTATCCAGACACTGTGGGCGATAGAATGCGTATGTTCCGCTATATCCGTTTCACCATACGGATCATTACTCACCTGACTGTCTGCGCCGCCGATGGTGCTGTCCAGTGTTACCACAACGTCATAGGCAGGATATGCAGCCTTTATCGCCTCGTGTATGGCGTTTTTATACCGCTGTTGTTCCTGTTGAGTCAGCATATCTGATACTGATTTCACGCCCACGGTATACGTAATGAGGGGCAGTTGTGGCGCAATGCTGGCTGACGGGAACAGGGCTTCATGTGCGCGGTAATCGTCCTCGGTCATATTTTCAATTTCGTGCTGGCGCTGACAGCGTGTACACCGAACGTTCCCGCCAGGCATATCCTCGCCGCAGTCCGGGCAGTTCTCAAGGTTATCTTCTGTGTTAATCTTCATACCTTGCCTCCTGATTTGATGTTTTTCAGTCGCGTAATTCTGGATTTAATGATTTTTACCAGCTTTAGCTCTCCATTATATTCTTCTTCATGCTCTGCGCTCCATAACCCCGCTGCTTTCTCTTCTTCATACCACTTAATACTCATATAGGTGGATTCCAGCGCGTAACGTAGAGCCATATTTTGTGTGGTATAAAAGCCATTGGGTAATGGTTCGTTTTCATAAAATTTCTGGCGATAATGAACCGGAAAGTTTGTAAGCCATTTCCCTTTTTGCCAGGTAATATCATCCAGCTTTTGTACCAGGCTGATTACAACCTTTTTAGTGCCAAAATATTTTGATACCGTCCGGTTTTGTATTGAGCGTACATGCCATTCATCAACATCAATATGACACTTTCCTTCATCATCTACCCAGCCAAAAGCTTTATACAGCACCGCGCCGACTTTGATGATACTGGAGGGATAGCGTTGTGGTTTCATCTTCCTGAGTCCTCCCGATGATGCTTTTTTTAAATCGTGGTTAATACAATCATATAAGCATCTGACCTGACTCTGATAATGTTGAGGATCGCGCCTTTTTCCGGCAGCCCTAATTTATTATGCGTGGCGATTTCCTTGCCGTTATTGTTGGCGTTAATAAATTGAGTGAGTACAATCCTGCCATCATCAAATTTACCCAGCGCGGTATTGACTACAGACAGGCTGACGTTATCAATCTGAGTGTAAAGGCGTTCCGGCATAATACCTTCCAGCCCTGACTTACTCTCAATGCTGACGTTTTTTTGTAATGCTTCTGACAGCACTGACGGCGAAAGTGACTGTCCTTCTTTATTTGCCCGGAATACCATAATTGTGCTGTTCTGGTTTTCCTCCAGACCGCTCAGGCTTGCGGTTGCTGTTGAAAATCCTTTCTGTTCAATCTCCGCAAGTGTCTTTTTAATGGCGGCGATGCTCTTTGCGCTAAAGCTGTATACAGTGACATTTTGATGTACGTTAAGTGTATTTGTACCTCTGGGAAAGTGGAAGTTACTTTCGATTTTAAAGCTATCAATCAGCGTTGATGTGACCTGCTCCGTTGCTGCATAACCGGAGAAAGATAACGCCAGCAATACGCCTAGGGTAATTTTATTCATTTACTGTCCTTACTGGTTCTGTTTATTTTGAGTTAATATGGAAAGGATCATATGTGTTGCCGTGAATATGGTAATAAAATCAGCAGCGACGAGTATCATTAAAATCCCGAAATCTGAGTTGCCTGTGCCACGCGATGCGAAGCCAATAAGTAAAGCTGTCATAATAACACTGAGTGCTACGTTGAAAGCGGCGATATATTTATTATTCAGAATATTCATTCTTCTGCCTCTTTGTTTACCAGTTCAAACATGCTGCGCTCAAACGTCGAAATTGCAATATTAAATTTGTTCTTTTCTGATGGAAGTAATCTGACAAGATCATAGCCGTAGCCAAAATCCGTAAAATCGACAATGACGGTTAACAGTTTATTTAAATTGTTCATCGCGAGTGTCAGTTCACGCCGTTCCTGTGGCTGTACCATCTTTTCTTTGGCACTGGTAAACAGAAAATCAAGGCGGTTGTAATACTCCAGCATGGTTTTACCCGGCATCTGCCCTTCGTCTTTAAGCCCGGCTTCCATGTTGAGCGCCACCGCCAGCGCGGTAGCTAATAGCTCTGTCGCTTCACTGGTGAGATCGTCCGGCGTTTTCACGCTGGTCGTCACCACAAAGGGCAGTCGCTTGTTCTCAGCGATGTACTGATACAGCAGGGTAACGGCCTGTGTCGGTGAGACTCCGGCGATCTGCATCGCTTCATCGGCGCTTTGCTTGAGTTCTGCGTCAATACGCACGTTCACGTTTACGGTAGCCATTATTTACCCCCTTTCATCTTTGCTTGGCTATTCATTTACTCAATTTCTCCGAGTGAGTCGAGTGCATCTTCAATCTGCGATACTGCGCTATCTAATGAGCTAATAGCCATTTGTGCAGTATCGCCGCGCTGACCTGACTGAAAACCTTCCGGCATACTGTTGAAATATTCCTCTTCCTCTTCGAGTACATCTGAGAGTTCTTTTTTGACCGATTCTAATTTGGTCTGGATTTCCTGAATCCATTTACGGCGCTCTTTATTCATGGTGTTTCGCTCCATTACCGGAATAAATCAATCTGGTTTTCACGGACGTTATATATCCGGGCGGTTTCCTCGCGCAATATTCTGTGCTGTTCGGCGTAGAAATCACAACGGCGCTGATAGTCACCGTTATGTTTCTCTATGACATAAATCAGATAGGTTGGATCAGCCGGATATACGCCGTCCTGCCATGCCTTTTTAATAATTGCGCGGGTATTTGTGTCGCATGAAAAATAAAGTTTCCGGGCTTGCCGCCACTGATTAGCGCGAAAATTCCGCATATTCATTTCTGATTTATTGCTCATTTCTTCCCGGCGCTGTTTTTCCGCTTCCAGCGAACTCTGCGGCGTTGTAAGCTGGTCGGCTATAAGAGGATACCGGGAAACCAGTTTATTCTGTACGCGCTGCGGCTTGCGTAAATAAGCGGCTTCCTTAGCTGGCGTCCAGTGATAAGAATAGCGTTCCTGTCGTCTGAATTTCATATCCGGCTCCCGGTAATCGTAAAGCGAAGTTGCGTTACAGATTATAATAGCGCCAGTTGCCGAAAGTGTAAAGCAATCATGCGTTACGTTTTAGGGTTTTTTGTGGTGCTGCTCCGTAAATTTTCCCCGGTAAGCCCTCCCGCAAAATCGCAGATTTCACGTAGCGCACCGCTGTTACTGACTCCATCAAAAATACTCACCAATATTTTTCGCACCGCAAACAACCTAAGTGACTGTAAAACAACGATTCATGTTCGCGCCGGTTGCGCATCGATGGCGTTGGCCATCTTCCTGAACGACTGCGACCGCTACAGTAAATTTGAACAAGATTCCCGGTGCTCCGGGCGACGTGTCCGGGCAGATCCCCGCGCACTGGTCGCCAGCGGCGCTGGCCTGTTCCTGGCTCCGGGTTAATTCCTCCGGCAGTTAGACATACAGCGTCTTTTGTCCAGTACCCTTCCCTCATTACTTTAGTTACAACATACATTATAATGATCGCCATATCTGGTGCTGATCTGCGGCCTCCGCGCCCATATCCTGGGCTAATCAGTACAACGGGGCGCACCCGCCGCCCGGACATGTCCGGTTCCCGGCACAAACCGCCCAGGCAAAACGGCACTATCGGAAAAAATGTCCAATTTTTATTTTGGTGATCGGATTTATTGTCCTCGGACTGCGCCGCCCGGTACGCCATAATACTGACACCGCGCCGCCTGGCTGATTTACTCCCAGCCCTGCGATCTGAGTACCGGTTCTTACCAGTGGGAAGCGAAGCCATGCGCAAACCTGTTTGTGCCTGGCTGAACGCCCGGACAACGGAGGGCTTTAGCCCGTAGGCGGCAGCGGGTTTTTATCAGGATGCGGAGATTTAAAAATTGAGTAACTTACCTGCCGGAAATTTTCAGATTTCACGTAGCGTCACCGTTCCGGGCAACGTCGCCGGGTCGTGGTCGCTCGATGCCGCCAGGACAATGCGGGACTACGCCGCGCACCTCGGCGCGGGTCTGCCGAAATACCTGCTCGCGCCGGAAGTGGGTCTGTTGCTTTCTTATATAGATGATCTCACCGCCCGGATGTATTTTGAAACGCTGTGGAATACCGGGGCGCGGCTCAATGAAGCGCTGGCGCTGACACCTGCCTGTTTTACGCTGGAGCCGTCACGCCGCCACCCGCAAGCGGTGGTGATGCTGAAAACCCTGAAACAACGCAACCGCGAAGCCGTCCGGGGGCGTGGTCGTCCGGCTGTTGATGCTGACACCCTGCACCCCGATCCGCGCTACCGCAAACCGCCCGAACCCGGCATAAGAATCGTGCCGCTGCTCGATGCCGCCTACGTGCAACGGATGCGGGAATACCTCGCCACCTGGCGAAAGCGGGTTAAGCATGTTCCGGTGTGGGAAGTGAAGTCACGGCAAACGCCGCTGAACTGGCTGAACGCTGCGGTAGCCCGCGCAAAAAGTGACGGGGTAACGTTTCCGATAACGGTCACGCCGCATACCTTCCGGCACTCGTTTGCCATGCACCTGCTCATGAGCGGTGTACCGGAGAAAACCATACAGGGGCTGCTGGGGCATCGTTATGCCCGGAGTACCGAAGTCTATACGCGCGTGTTCTCGCTCGATGTGCTGACCGGGAACGGCCTGTCATTCAGCTATGACGCGCAGACGGCGCGGGATCTGCTGACCAGATCATAGACGTAAAAAAACCGACTGGTGAGGTCGGCTTTTTTATCGTTCCGGTGCGGAGTTGGTGCTCTGACCGGAGGGGAACGCTCTGCATCTAACGCTCTAATTATATCCCGTAACAGCCGATTTGCAACCCTCGGCGGTTAAGTGTGGATGTATGGCGCTAACCCGGTATAATCAGCGGGTTAGCTCTGCGGCGATCTTCCCTGCCCTTAAACCCGGCCTGAACGGGTATGAACGATTTAAAGTCCTGACCGTACAAACAGGTGGTGCTGTGTCCGGTGCTCTGGCAGGAGGGGAACGCTCTGCATCTAACAGTAAAGAGAGCCACGGTGACAGGCAGTGTAAGAGTAAGCCGTGGTGTTCTCGCTCCAGTGAACTGGAGAAACGCATGATTGATAAAATCATCATGGTTCTGAAAGCGATTATCGTCCTTTTAGAATTGATCCGCATGTTCTTCTGAGCGTGACGGAAACGTAGCTAAGGCCGGGGAAAACCACTCCCCGGCCTTTAACATTTTATCACCTGACGTTTCGCCAGGCTGATGCTGGTACTTTATCCCACAACTTGCCATGCATTAACTCAGCACGTCGATGGTCTGATGCGCTAAGCACGGCATCAAGTTCTTCACCAGTAAGTTTTTCTACCAACCTTTCATACACTTTTTCCAGCGTGTCGATGCTGGAACAACGCCTGAACTGCATCAGATATTTTTGCTTTTTACTTTCCATTAAGTTCTCTTTTTTGTTCTGGTACATGCAAAAAATTTTGCATGCAAAAATTTTTGCATCAGGCTTTCTCTTTGCTTTTTTGTTGGGTTTTCTCCATAACCTTATGATTTAATTCCATTGCTGCTTGCTTAGTGCTGGCTCTGGCAACGGAAGATGGCAATTTTTTGATATTGTCGGTATATACTTTAACCACATGCTTTGCGCGGGAGATTGCTACATAGTACCAATCTTTGCTGACCGTCCTTGATTTAGCTTCGATGTTGGCAATCACTCGATTAGACGTTAACCCCTGAGCAGAATGCACGGTTGACACATAGGCATAGTCAAGGTGTAGTTTTTCCTTTGTATTTAGTACTATCTCTCTGTCGTCAATTTTTAGATGAAGCTGATCGTTTTTTATTGCTGCAACTGTCACCCTATCGCCATTGGCAACATCAAGGCCAGCATCATTTCGTGTGATGACCAATTTATCACCGACACCATATTGCTGTTTGGTCAGTTTATAAACTGAGATATGCTTGTGGTGTGCCGGGTTAATAGAAAAACGATCGCCCCCTTTGTTCTCAATAATCAGGGTATTATTTTCGCCCTGTCCTCTGACTATATAGACTTCTCCCCTTACTAACCCAGCATGAGGGTAGTCTCGTTCTGGACGGATAGCTGTGCTATCTGCGTTATAGTTCCGACTATAACGGCGCTCAGCTTGAGTAGAATCAAAACGCGATAACGCAGTGATTTCAATATCATTTCGAATGTTCAATCCGTTACGAATTAACTCATTAATCTGTTCCCTGCTTTCGTTTGTACCTGTCAGTACCAGTGTCTTATCACGTTCATCTTTATCCAGGCTCACGTATTCATCAGCAATTTGTTTATAGCGGATAACTGATTCTTTTGTTTCTGCAACCTGAGTTATTAATGCAAGAGACTCAAGGCTTCTTCCAACGGCTGCCAGTTCAACAGCTTTAAGCAATGTTGGATTTTCTTTCTGGCGCTGAATTTCATTCATCACCGCTGTTTCCATGCCATTCCGTTGCAGAAGAGAGAACGGAATACCAGCTTCGACTGCCTTGGTTTGTTCTGTGTCGCCCATTAAAACAAGGCGAGCACCTGAACTTGCTGAAATATCAGCAAGCTTCGCCATTAAGCGGTTTGGCAGTACCCCGGCTTCATCTACATAGATAAAAGTTTTACTATCAAGCGTATGCTCGCGGCTCAACGTGTGAAGGAAAGATGCGACGGTACGCGCCTCAGTCATACCGTCTTTTTGTAATGACTTTACCTGTGATCCATAAGGTGCAAGGATGTGTACCGTATAGCCAGCTTCTTTAAGTCTTTCCGTCACGGACGTAGACATAAAACTCTTTCCTACACCTGCCTGACCTTGAACCCCAAGTACTCTACTGTCTGAGCATAAAATTAGCTCAGCGGCTTCTCTCTGGTCTTTTCGTAACGTGGTGGTGTCCATAAATGCGTGAGCATCTTCATTGGACAATACGGGTTTACTCGCGCCACGCCCGGTAAGTTCACTGGTAAGTATTTTCCTCTCTTGCTCTAGCGCTTTTTGGGTAGTGAAACGTTCGGCTTGCTTGACTAAACGACCATGAGCAATGGCTAAATCGACTTGTCGCCGGGCATCCTGTTTTGAGCGGCCTAATTCAATCATTTCCTTAATCCACTCTTCACGGGTGAGGGAATTTACTGAGGAAGTATTAATTGCCGTGTAAAGTGGCTTTTCAGTGATCAATTTTCCACTGGCCTTGAGTCGCTCAATCTCAAGATCTACAGATTCGGCGGTGGATTTCCCCATACCATGATTCAGCGCCGTAGTAGCCAGTTCTTCATATGTGATTATGGTATGGCGTTCCGTGTGATGATTGATAGCAAACTGAACAGCACGTTTCGTCATTTCCTGAGAAGAAACCCCCTCAATATTTTTTGAGACTTCCGAAACTTTATCGGAATACCCGATCCCATCAAGGTTGAGTTTTCTGCTGTCAAATTGAATGCCCAGCTCTTTAGCATTCTTGTCCCACTGTTTGAATAAATCCTCGCGCTCTATTGAGGTATCCTTTTTCTTCCGTGTTGTTCTTGCAGCTAACGTTCTTTGTGCGGCTGTAGAATTTTCCCGGCTTAATCCCATTTCTCTGAGTTTTTCGTCAACCTGCTGTAGTCGAGTTGACATTCCTTCAATTTGGTCTCGGGAGATATGAGCAAGTTCAAAGCCGTGCTTTTCCAAGCGTAGGTTATACCCGAGATCTTCAAGTTCTTTCGCAAAAGCCGACTTGTAAACCATATCGTAGTAAATTGGATTCTTTACCAATTCATCATTAACTAAAGCTCGCCACTCTCCATCTGCTCGTTGTGTAGCATTCAATGCAACGGCATGGGTATGAAGATGAGGTTCCTTTTCACGATTTGTCTCATGCCTGAACTTTGCCACGATCAGATTACCGGTACTTTGAACATAACTCTTACCGTTCATTTTCTGACGGGTCTTAGCTCTCTTTTCAAGCTCCTTCACTGCCGCAGCAACCGCGCGATCATGGGCAGCAATAATTTGTGAATCACCCCCGATAAGTGCCTGTATAGAGACTGATTTAGGAGCCTGAAATGTGAAGTCTATTGCAATACGGTTTTTACTGTCGTTCCGTTGGGTTCTCGCCATTTGCTGGCCGTCAGGCAGCTTTCCTTTTAACAGGTCGCGAAATGTTTTTTCGTCAACATCACTCCCAAGCCCTAAACGTTCCGCACCATCACCTTGCCACGTTTTTGAATCACCTTCCTTCTGATAATAATCGTCAATTCCGTCCATAAAGTAACGAGTAACATCATCAACACTTTTCTCTGCGGTTAAGATCGTGACGTTAAGCATTTAGCCTCCCAATGCAGAGCGGGGGATATAGGCAGCATTACGAGCCTTAAATCTAACAATAGGTACTTTTACCCTGGCAATTGGATAACCACGAGTAAATGCAACATATCCCTCCCTGTCAGGCAGGTTAGAAATTTCGCTGGCCGTGACCACAAAATCTTTGTCTTTGCCCTCGGCATTGCTGCTGCTACTTCCTCCACCGGAGTTCCGGCTGTTTGTTTCTTTCTTACGGACAACATCAAAATCACCCAGCGCTCTAGATAGAACTTCTGGTGTTCTATCATCAGAACGAGCACCACCCAGCGCTATCAAATTACGATAGCAACTACGTAAGGTAATGGAACCTTTTTCCCCCCAGATTTCTTCTAACTGTGAAATAGCCTGTACACAAGAAACTATTCTAAGTTTTTTCTTTCGTCCTTTAGTCAAAGCTGGTTCTAATGCTTTTATTTTTTCAAGTGATGCTAATTCGTCGGTATGCAACCAAATGTTTTTTGCCTCTGACTCAGGTAATGAAAGAATTGCATTACAAATAACATCAACCCATGTAGATATTAATGGTTTTAAAGTGGCAATTTGATCTTCACGCCATGTTATAAATATATTCCCGCCATTTTTATCAGCCAAATAATCACGAATAGAGAAAGAACCGCCAGGCATAATCATATGCGCAGATAGCTTGTTCGTTAATACGAAACGCGCAGAACCCAAAGTACGGTCTGTACCAACAAAGAGAGATTGAGCAAGCGTTCCTTTGCAAAATTCCTCTAAATCCTCCTCGGGAGCATTAACGCACCAATAATAAAGCTGTGTGAAATCATTTATTCCTTGTGAATGGAGTTTCTTAAAAACTTCTGTTACTAATAATCGCCCATACCCATTCCATTCTTCTTCTGTAGAGCTTTTGCCGAGAGGAACAAGAGAGAATGAATATGTTTCATAGTCGTAGGTTTCTTTCATTTCATTAAAGATAACCCAGCCAGGAGTTCGTTCATCATGTGGATTTAAAATTACATCACCCGGCTTATAGAAAAGCGAAGTAAAATATCCATCAGGATCAACAATAACTTGTCGGTCTCCACGTAATAAAATTGAGTACATGGCCTGAGTTAAAATCAATGTTTTCGCAGAACCTGTTGCACCAACTATTAATGTTTGAAGATTTTCTATGTCCGTTGGCATTTTTATAGTGCCGAATACAACCTGCTTTTCTTTTCTTTTCGTCGTAAGCCTATTAAGAGCCTCTGCACTAACAATATCACTACCCCTTAACCGATAATCAAATTTATACCCCATAAAATCAGGACTATTAATTTTAACCATCAAAATCCACAAAATTATAGCTGCAATAAATGCACCACCAGACGAAATGTAGAGAATTGGATGTTCAAATGTATGAGAAAAAAGATTTATAAACCCTGTGATTTTTGGTTGAGTAACTTGTGCCAACCCATTTTTTTTCGCTGCTGCTAGCCAACCAATTGCAGGAGCAAATGCAGTCATAAAAAAGCCAAGTTTATGTAAATCAGAATTTCTTCCCATATTTATAACTCCGTTTGAGAAATGCCTAGACGGGACATTTCAGCTTTAACTTTATTAAGAACCTCCGGTTTTGCTAGGAATCTTAACAATAAAAGAATTTCGGTGAGAGTAGCATTGGAATCATTTTTACCAGCACTAGACATTGAATCAATTTTCTCACCAATATCTAGTATGCTATTAATTACTGTATCTTTAAATTGTTCATCATCACTATTTTTCTCTAATAAATAACGCAAGTAGTCAGAGAAAGATTCAAACCCTTTTGAGCGTTCTCGTAGGGTGCTTTCCAACTCGCCAGAAACCAACAAACTGAGCCGCGAGTTGAAGTTTTTACCCGCCATACCTACCTCCTGATAGCATGCCTTTTAATATGATGTTAGATAGTATTACTAACATGATGTTTTACATGTATATTTCTATGATTTAAGCTTTAAAATATGATGTTACATATGATGCTTCACTATGTTTATAAATTATACGTATCTTTTTAAATCAGCGCAATACAGCACCCTTTAGGGTGCGTATTGTGTATGGCTTTTTAGGGTTAAGGGTTAAGGGAAAACTGGGGATTTTTTGAGCGCATTAGGGTTAAGGGGAGCAGTGTCAGGGCGTATTTGACATTGAAACCCGGCAAATAGTAGTGAAAGTGTATAAGTAATGGATTGAAATGGTATTGGTAAGATAGTAGTTAAGTATTAAAACTGGAGTAATAAGGTAGTAAAAGTGTAGAAAAACCAGTTGACAAGGTGGTGGGCAGTGATCAGAATAGGCGGTAGACAAAGGGGGAGGCATGGCTAAGCAAAAGCTGTCAGTGTTAATAAAGAATGCAATGCCGGAAATAATGAGAAAGAGAAGTGAGGGGTATACAATCAAGAGTATCGCTGAGGATATGAAGATTAATCCCCTGACATTTAAACATTACTTCCATAAGTATAAAGAAGATTTTGAAGATATTGAGTGTAATGCTGAATCAACTGTTAAGCCTGAATATGTTTTGCATGCAAAAGATATTCAGAGAGGTGAAGTTAAAGACACTAACTCAGATACAGTACCTGATGTAAGTTTTGAAACAATGCTTGACGCTGAAAAACGCTCAGGATTAAATACCAAATATCTCCAGCAGCATAGACCTCTCGGTAAAGGGAAGAATAAATGAAAGTAGCTATTATCAATTTTTCGGGTAACAACGGTAAAACAACGCTTGGTGATAATCTTTTTGTTCCCCGCATTCCTGATGCTCTTTATCTTACTGTCGAAAGTATCAACGCAGGTAGTGATGCAGAAAAGGTTCGTGGTAAAGACTTTGGGGTTATCCTTGAAGAAATGATGATGTCTGAAAAGGCGATTATCGACGTTGGCGCGAGTAATGTTGAGGATTTGATGAAATTAATGCGCCAGTATAAAGGTTCTCACGAAGAATTTGATTTATTTGTTGTCCCGGCAGTAAAAGAATCAAAACAGATTGATGATACCATGTCTACTATTCGCGCCCTGAGTGCTCTTGGTGTTCCAGCGAAAAAAATCAAAGTAGTGATGAACAAGGTTGAAGTAGACGATGTTGTTGAGGATGTATTCTATCCTCTTTTTGCAATGCACAAAGAAGAGAAGTTATTCACGCTTTCTCCTTCGGCCAAAGTTGAAACTTCAGAGATTTATCCACTCCTGAAAACATATGGCACTACCATCGACAAACTACTCAATGATCCTACCGATTGGCGTTTGAAGATGCGCGAAGCAAAAACAGATGAGGAGAAGCGTACCGCTGTTCGTATGATTTCAATGACACGTCTTGCTCGTTCTGCTAAAGATAATCTGGATAATGTATTTAAAACCATTACCGGAAAATAAAAATGAAATCACAAACACTGATTGAATCATTAGCCGCAACTGTTCTTGAAGATATTCATGAGTTAGTTGGTAAACTCAGTGAGATTGAATTAAAGGTTAATGATACGAGTAAACAGACTCAGGCAAGCAGTGCTAAATTTTCAATTGATGCATCTTCTATAACTAAACGATTAGAAGATGCAAGCAGGGAAATAAGTGTTGCGTTGAAAGATAAAAACGGCATTGAAATGGATGCGTTACTTTCAATTCGATTTCATTTAATTAAACAAAGCAAATTAATTAAGATTTTGCTTGTTTTGAGTTCCCTGCTCGTCGTAGCGGTCTTGTTGCTTTCCGGTGCAATGATCCATTTAATATTCTAAAGGGCGAAAGCCCTTTTTTTATTTCTGTTTTGTATTGTACAATACAATTGGATTGTACAATACAAATGGAGGTGATGATGAGTGTTAGTCTCCCTACAACTGAAACATATGCAGAACTCCAGCTTGCATATGAGCACTTCAACAAAACTTTGTTCGATAACCGTTTACCCGCTTGCCTGATTACCCTGCAACGCGAGAAACGAACCTATGGGTACTTTTCGAGTAACCGCTTTGTAGCGCGAGGAAGCAAAGTTTACACGGATGAAATTGCGCTTAACCCATCTTATTTTGGCATTCGCTCTGTAGAAGAAACACTAAGTACTCTCGTCCATGAAATGGTTCATCTTGACCAACAACACAACGGTAAACCGGGTCGAGGTCGGTATCATAATCGCCAATGGGCAGACTGGATGATAAATGTTGGTTTATACCCATCCAGTACCGGAAAAGAAGGTGGCGCGATCACCGGTGATTGTATGTCTCATTACATTGTTAAAAATGGGGCATATGAAAAAGCTTGCCGTTCCCTGCTAACTAAAGAGTTCACATTATCCTGGGTTGATCGCTTCCCTCCTGTAAGGCAGAGCACGATGGCCGGATTGCTTGGCGGCATTAGCTTGCCATTCTCACTTGATGGTGACGATGATGGTGATGGTGATGGTGATGGTGATGGTGATGGTGATAATACTGGCAGCGAGTTCATCGACACGCTTGTTTTTCGTCCAACAGATGAAAAACAAACACGGTTCAAATTCACTTGCCCGAATTGCCATGCAAATGCCTGGGGAAAAAACAGCTTAAAGATTCTTTGTGGGGATTGTAGCGACCATCCCCTTATGACAATAAACACTGACAATAACAGGTACGGTAATGACTAATAAAATAATCACCAAAATGCTCATTTCCCTGAGTGATGAAGAACATGAGCGGTTAACTACACTGATCGAGTCTGCGTCATTCAAAATAAGCAAGAGCAACGTGGTTAGAGCCGCCCTACTTGCACTGGAGGCTGCAAGCAATGAGGATAGAGAGAGATATTACCTGCAAGCTGAGGCTAAAGCAGTTAAAGCCGGGAGGCCGTGGTAATTAATGAATGTGGAAAAATAGGGCTATATTATCAATCATGGCAACACTTAACGCCATTAGCAATACCCCCCTAAAGCTTTACATTTAAGATGCTTAGAATTGATTACAGAGCGCATAGCTTGGGTCTAGACATCAGGCCATAGCCGAATGGCCGGAAACCCGTTTCGGGGTTCCGCGAAGCTTGCCATATGCAATATGGCTAGCTGAGTTGGACTCGACGACACAACATGAAATGTTGTGGAGCCGAAGGTGTCACCATAAAGAATTTTTTGCATGCAAAAAATCATGGCTGATTGAGAGTGCGTAAAAATTTCTTTCCTTGCCTTGATCGCATGCATTCCAATTTTTCCAGCCCTTCCTTATCCTCTGAGCGCCATGCCCCACTACTCATAAGCTTAAAGGGTTGATCACCAAACCTACGATAATTGAATGCTGTAACTAAATAACCTTGATCATCCCTTTCAACAGAGAACACAAATTTTTTATTATCTTTTATTACTTCATCAAAAAATAAAACTGCCAAATCAAGCTCCCTCATGTTCTTTTATCAGTGCTGCGATTTTCACCAAAAGCTCACCATCAATATGTTTGATTTTCAGGTCAAACCGATCACCGCTTGATACGTAACGAGTCACATCAAGATCAGGTTTGTCATTCCCGCGACTATAAAACAAATGCGAAGAATTTAATCCATTTTGATGCATCTTAAAAAGACGCTTTAGCGCAGAAACTATAAGGTCGCCTTTCTCGCGTTCGCACTGATACTTCTTTAAATTTATTTTACTTTCACAAATAGCAGCATCATAGCCAGGCAAAAGCCTTCGTTTGATTTCATTGGCGACATGCTCAGGGTTGCGTTTCATGGAGGCATGCATGCTACAAAAATCCTCCGGCTTCCCCCATACAGAATGAACAAGCAGAGTAGAAATGGCGTACTTTCCTTTACTGGCAAAAATGGAGATCATGTAATCCCTATTTTTTTGATTAGAAAAATACACTGTACTACGCCCGGCGCTAAGCACCTTATTCAAGATCCATCCATCAGAAAGAGAAGCGGCAAGCCTTTCTAGGAAATTGACATCAAAACCGTGTGGAAATCCGATCATATACCCTACCTATACAAACGGCGCAATGCGAAGCGTTGCGCCGTTTGATTTGTTAGTTGATTGCACTGGCCTTAATAGCATTGAGCATATAGCCAAGCTGCCAACCATGTAACCGAGGCATTCTTGTTGGTACGCCAGCATTCATATTCTTAATTAGACGCTGGCAAAATTCGCCAAGGGAATCCGCGGATAAAAATTCGGAGGGCTGAGAAATAGAGCAAGAATTTAAGATAATCTGAGAAGCCATGATTGTTTCCTCTCCCGAGTTCGGCGGGGTTCCGATGTAGCCGTTGCTACCCTTTAATTATATATATAATTAAAGGGGGTTGCAAATAAAAAGCATGGATTTAGCCATGCTTTCATCATTCTGAGAACAAATCGCCCCAAAAGGGGCGATCATATTTATCCAGACTTAGGCGCTTGAGATCATGCACCTGTTGAATAACTATAGCCCTTCAAGGGATCGATTTTACGCATTCTTGCATGATCATCCTTCACTGTTGGCTTAGTGCATCCTTTTACCAGGCGGCGAGTTAGAATGTCATTGTTTTTGAAATAGTCAGGTTTTGCGTATTTTTCCCCTGAATATGCGTCTTTGTGATCGGGAACCTCTCTGGATTCAACTTCACGAAGTTTAACAGTGGATTTACCTGCAACGCCTACTACCTGATAAAAGTGAACATTTGTCTGTTCGTAGCCCCAAATAGAAACAAAAATATCACCTAAAGAGATCTGATTACCTTCAAATTCAATCGTATTACACATGGATAGCTCCCGAGATAGCGGGGTTCTAGTCAGCGCCGCCAACAGCGGCGCGCAAAATATTACCAACGTTCTACTACTTCACCTGTCCAGATATTGATTACTTTCGCTTTTTTGTAATACCCAACACCAATTTTCAACGCCTCAGCTAAAGCTGAATCTACCCAGCCAGAAACTTTATCAAATAATTCTGGCGTAGCTTCTTTCCTGAACTTGGGAAGATAACGAACATCCCAGCGGCCATGCTTATTTTCTTTATGCAAAATAACTAAGCGGCCATTGCGACGTTCAAGCTTAATGAACGCGTGGCCTAAAGAGCATACCAGGTGAATTACAGCGCAACGAACTTCGTACTTTTTCATTGTGATTCTCCTCCCGAGTCGGCGGGGTTCCGTATATGGCGTGTTCCATAAATATAATTATATATATAGTTATATTTAATTCAAGTCCTATGAGAAAAAATAAAGGGCTTTCGCCCTTTTATTTAAAACTTACTACAAATATAAACATCCCATGAATCAAAACCACCAAATCTAAACTTATCGATATTGCTTTCGATGATTTTAATAATCTCTAACGGTGATAATATAATCGATTCCCCAAGTTCATTTATGAAATTAACGTGTTCAATTAATACCGTTTCATTCAATGCAATGCGAGTATTAAAAGAACCATCGACAAATGAATCACACTCCCAATACAGAACAAGACGGGCTTGCTTATCTTCGTCTACATTATTATCCAAATTACATTTTAATGTAATAAATCCATCCATATAACGATCAATCGTTTTTTCATCTTCATAAAAAAAACCAGGGCTTAGAAAATCAGAATCGACATTAATATCACTGATAAACCAGGTTGAGTCCAGAAGCTGGCTTTTAAGTAACTTAATCATTGTGGTGTTCCCTCCCGAGTCGGCGGGGTTCCGTTTGGCTTATGCCAGCTAGCAAGGCGGGTAGGGAAGGGCTTCCCCTTCCCTGATAGGTCAATCACAAGCGCGTTTAATCTGTCCGTATTCTTCGCTGCTCAGCGTGTTCACGTACTGCCAAAGCAGATTATATTTATGCACTAAATATTCTGTCAGGTTATGGAATCCTTTATCATCTGCCACGCCGCTAAGATTTGAAAGTGCGTAGATCATTGCGATAATACCAGCAACTTTACCAGATACTGATTCCTGAAAATAATTAGGAAGAGACAAACGATAGGTTTCATTTTCTGGCGCTGAAAAAAACGCGCCATTAGTGCAAGAAAAATATTTCCAGCGGCCACCATCATAATTATCAGAGTGATTTCTCATGAAATTGAGAATCATAGTTTCACCGAGGATAAAAGCGCCGGAAAATGCAGCAGGATAAAAACAGGTACGCTTGCTATGTGAAACTTCACGAACGGAAATAGTTTTAATATCTAACATTATATAACTCCTGCCCCGTTGGGCTAAATTAGAAAGGCGTTGTGCCTTTCTATGTTATAAATTATAACTCATAATTTGATGGGTTGTCTATGTTATCTTACTATATTGTCGAAAAATGTTTAATTGCGTTTAATAATCCGGCGGCATCTTTCACATGACAATAAGTATCATCATCACATGCATTATTCATTACCTCGTTAAATATAATTGTTAAAGTAGCGCCTTCTGCATATAAAACATCTTTTGTGATTTTACCAGTCTGAAATTTAAGCAACAATTTGCTGGCCGCATTTTTAACATCTAGGATGTTTTTAATTTCTTTAGACATGTGAACTTCCTATTGGTCAGAGTTAAAACAAGTTATTTAATACAATAATTATAACTCATAATTTAATGAGTAGCCATTTAATAAAATTAAATATTTTGGGATAAATATATATCAAAAAGCCTGTGAGCCGTGCGAACTGGCTTAGGGAATGTCCGAAGGACATAAAGGCGGCGAGATAAAGCATCATATTATGGAATGGGCAGGCCGCCGAGACCCGGCGAAGCCGGTGCATGATTGATAAAGACCACCAATCACACCCCCTCCCTGCTTAGCCTAAACGAACATTCAGCAAATGATTAACTCACACAACCCCCCCGGTGGGGCGCAGTTAGCGCCGGACGCTTGCGGCCGGGAACGGCTGGCCGCTAAGCGGCCAGCGGCGCGGTACTGCGAGTGCGCGACCTGCTGATAAGCAGGTAAGCTACGGGGGTGGGGTTATGAACTTAAACCATCACGTTTTTGAAGAACATATTCAGGATGTTCGCCAGCTAATAACAGCAAAAACTCGTATTTAATCGCTGGCAAATTTCGCTGGCTATTCACGGAAATCAAATTATCCCAGGCCGCGACTGTCATACCCAGCCTTGCGGCCAATTCTGCCTTGTTTAACCCCGTTTTGATCTGCAATTCTTTTAGTTCCTGCGGGGTTGCGGTATTTATCATTTTTTTGCCTCAGCACATAATTCATCAAGAATAACATCAATACCTTGCAATGCCCTATTGCTGTTAATTTCAGGCCACAACAATGAATGCAGTTCAGAAACGTTGCTGATCTCAACATCCTTTTCAAACATAATATAACGCATGCGCTCGCCTCCGTTCGGAGGGTTAGTGCGGCCTAGTATTTTTAGTTTTGCGATTAATTTATCGCTTTCCTTTGGCATTGTAATAGTCAGAGATATACTTTTACTGCCTTTAGATTTTTTCTTTTCGATTATATTCATTGCGCCTCACCTAACAGCAAAACTGAATAAGCATATATTGCAAAGCAGTATAGGCGGGTTAAATACCCGCTTATACTGCTACCGCTCAAGAGTAGATATGAACCCTATGAGTTTTATTAATTGGTCTTTATTCAGGTCGTCCAATTCCAACCTGTATATTACCCCCTTGGTATCATCTACCTTTCCAGTTATTCCATGATTAGTTTTTATTTGACAAAGGCCACCGTAATAACCCTCATATCTTTTAGCATCAACAAGCCGAGAAAGCAGGTTAATGGTATATTCTCGTTCTTCCCGCAAAAGACGTTCTCCTTTCGTGTCTGCTTCATAAAATGAAATTTGTTCGCGGGCATTACACAATATCTTTCTTTTTATATCCCTAGCGATTCCAATAGCATCACGCAAAGGAGAAACAGAACAAGAGGAAAATTGATTTCCTCTTCTGGTTAGATGGACACACCCCAGCAACTTGATTTTATTATTTTCTAACCTTGCCGAAATAGAGTAATTCCGGTAATCAGGGTGAATAAGATGAATTCTGTAATCATCCTGGATTCTACGATCAATCTTCCATCCTTCACCCAAAAAAACGCATACACGATTGAATATAGATTCATACTTCGAGAAAAAATTACGTTCCATTATCCCCCCTTAGAATTTTAATCAGGGGGCTTGCACCCCCTTCAAATCTTATGCGCGGTTTTCTACCGTTTTGCGGCCATATGATTTACGCTGGCCGTTCGTTCCGTACATCTCTCTAATTTCATCGAGAGTATGTTCTTTACGGTTACGGCGGGATTTATGTTCCTCGGGGCGATAAAACCATTGTTTTTTCTGTGATGCCCATTTGCAACCCATCACTTTTAGGACATCTTTATGTGTCTTGGTGTCTCCTGAAATCCATACCCAGTTCCCGATAACTTCAAAAACAATTCCGGCTAATGCTGTTAACTCACTCAGTACACGTTCAAGTTCTTCACCGTAGTTATAATGAGATTTTTCATCAGATGCCTGGTAATCATTAATTTTATCGAAATTAGCGCTCAGGAAATCGAAAGCCGCATTGATAGCTTTCATAATTTCCGCTGCGATGGGATTATCTTTGTTGCGATCCGGGTGATGTTTTAAAGAAGCTTTTCTGTAAGCTTTTTTAATATCTTCTTTGGTTAACTGACCGGATAAACCAAAAATGTTTAATGCTTCTTGAATAGTCATTTAAAACTCCTGCCCCTGTGGGCTAAATTCGAAAAGCGGATTGCTGTTCGATGAAATAATTATAACTCATAATTTGATGAGTTGTCTACATTGTCAGACTAATTTAATGATTTTTATGACAGAGGCTGAGACTGCCTGAGAAGCCCTGTAAGCCATTGGAGTAACGTTAGGTGTGGGGTAGGGTAGGTATGTCGCTTGCATGTTGCTAGGCGCGTTTACAGCGCACCTAGCGGTTACTTAGGATATGCTTTAGTGAGCGGGGGTAAGATCTTGTTAACTCCATCAACAAATTTTACTTTTTTCGCATGCAAAAACTCTATCTGCCAAATGATGCTGTTACCTCATTAGTGACGCTGACTGCCAAGGGGTAAGGCTGACCGCGATACTCTGAGACTTCACCGGAGATCAGAGAGTATTTTACTAGAATACCTGCGGCTTCCATGTCTGTAATAACGGCGCTTGTATTTTTGGAGAACGCTTTCATCTTACTTTCGTCTTTACAAAGAAACCCATCAATTTCATTTTTGAAAATTACACGCTGCCCTTCTGACTGCTTTTCTAAACAGAAGAACAGTACCTGTATGCAGAGCAGCGGCCTTTTGCTGTTCTGTTCTATAGCTGAGAGCAAGTTTGTAAGTGTCATTATTTACCTTTTCTTTCGGGTGGTGCTGGGACTTTTCCTGTTGCCTCTAGTGCAGCAACAATCCAACCCAACGCACACATTCTATCTAAACCAGGGTGAATCAATTCAGAAAATACCTGTAATCTGTATTCACCCTTTTTTTTACGAATTAAAAAATAGGCATATACAGCCCACTCCGTAGCAGTTTCAGGCCGCCAACCATTTGCAAGACAAAGTTCAAGCGCTGCCTGACATGCCCACAAAGGTGCAGTATTTTTAGCCACCCAATCCTGTAGCGTTGTGCCTTTAGGTGGAGATAGATTATCCCGTAATTTATGTTCATTGGCATAATCGTTCAAGATTTGAGCCGCCACTGCTGGCGGCTTCTTAGAAAAAAAAAGCCATTGATTAATGGCTTTTGATTTACTATCCCGAGTTAGCCACTTAAACCCCTGTGCGCCATGCGCACTAGGGTTAGTAACTGATTCGCACAAATGTTAACTCCTCAAGCGGCAACTCATTTAGAAGCCCATCAATTAGAACAATTGCAGAGTTTTTATCAGAAGGTTTCTTATCTGGTGAAACAATTAATTCACCTTCAATTGCTTGGCCTTCTTCCTGGAAGCTTACCCAAATTCGGGCGACGTTCTTTGTGGTAGCTTGTGTTCCCGTCGTGCGCTGGGAATTTGCTTCTGAATCATCGCCAGTCTTAGAGTCATTAGAGTCAGAACTATCGTCCGGTGAGTGATTATCACCGTTAGTCTGATCATCATCATCTTCAGTTTTGTTTTTACCTTTTTTACCTTTAGTTTTTGTACCTTCGTCACTGTTGCCGTCATTAGCACCAGAGTTATCACTGGAATTATCGGCATTGCCATTTGCATTTTTCAGGTTATCAGACGCAGAACGGACAGTTACACGGTTTAGTTCGCCGTCCTTTTCACCCTGAGCAATAAGTTGTTCAACATCAGCCGGAGAACGTTTGTAGATCTGCGAAAGATAGTAAAACGTGTCAATATCATTGCTTAACGGTGCTACACGATCAAGCAGGTCAGTCGGCATGCTACCAATACTGGTATACTTGCTGACTTGAGAACTGCTTAATTGTAATTTCTCGCAAATATCTTTAGCCTTTAGACCGTCTTTTTCTTTCAGGTCATTAATGCCCAGGGCAATATCTACAATATTTAAGTTTTCACGATGCAGGTTCTCAACAAATTGAGTAACCAAAATGTTTTCTGGTTTTTCACGCTGAACAGCTTTGATGGTTTCTGAACCACGCTGTTCTTGAGCAAAATAACGTGTAAAACCAAAATACAAAGGGCAGTTCCCATCATCATCAGGGAAACCAATGATTACTGGTTGTTGCTGGCCGTGTGCTTCAATTGATTTTGCAATTTCATTGATTTTTTCCGGGTTCTTATTACGGCGTACCTGCGGATTAATAATGATATTGCTCATTGGAAAGTCCATGATGTATTCATTTTCATCAAATACACTTTCCAGAGTTACTTTGTTGCTTACTGATTTGCTCATTTTACAGTTTTCCTTCGATAATTTCAGAAATGACCGACTTAACTAATTTAGCGGCAACACGTTGGTTGCCGTTTTTTGCGTTCTGCCAAACCATGCGGCCTTGTGACATGGCAGTTTTGATAGGTTGTAAATCTTTTATTGGAGTTGGATGTACCTCATTTGGAAACATAGCTATTAATTGATCACGAATGTCTTTCTGATCATCAACATCTTTGTACTTGTTAACAATTATAGAATTAATTCGTGCTTTTGGATTAAAACGGACTAGTTTTCTAACGGTATCTCTCAGTTCTATGAGGCCGTCGATAGACGTGATCTCAGCTTCAACCGGGCATACGATTTTATCCGCCGCGAGAATGGCAGCAGTAATGCGCGTCCCTAAACCGGGAGGCGTATCAACAACGACAAATTCGTAATTACTTTTGATGCGATTAACTTCATCTGCAAAAGCTTTCGCTTCTGCAAAATCAGCACGGTCAAGGTTATGAATGGTGCGGTCAGAACAGAGAGAATCAAGATGTTCATCGACCTTTTGAATATCATAAGGTTCGTTATAGAACATTCCATTTACTACTAATCCGTCTTTGAGGTTTAAGACACGCTTTGAAGCTTTCCCTTGGTTATCGAGAGGGATATAGAGTGTCTTTTTCTTCAAGACCTGAGAAATGTAGATTGCAATAGTCAAAGAAGTAAACGTTTTACCGATACCACCTTTTTGACCAGCTACTGTAATTACACGCGCCATTTAACACCTCTTAGCATGGGCGATTGCCCGATTCCATGTGCGTATCATAACTCAGATTCTGTAAGGTATCAATATTGAAACCTTAAATTTTTTATACTTTTTTTTTATCGGCAATAAATCTCAAAACTTTAAGATAAATTTAAGAGATTTCTTATTGCGTCAAAACCCCTGTATTAACCGCTATTAACATTACCAGGTCAACTATAAATATGAGAGATAGGTCACTGTTTGCATGATAAGTGTGATGAATATATTAATTATAACTAATTGCTAACAGTATATAAATAACGTCTTGAAATAGTTCCAAACGCAATGGTGTTATATGATAACGCGAGAGGAGTAGAAAACTTGTTTTCTGCTCTTCTCGGGTTGACCGAGCCGCTTGCGGCGCTGGTAAGCGTTTTTGAATGAGTTATTCAATTTATCCACTCAACTACTTATTAAAAGATCTTTGTATATAGATCCTTGTTAAAGATCCTTGTTAAAAGCCTTGTAGCCCTCCAAAAACGTGCATAAGCAAATGATTTATAATCACTTTATTGAACTGTCGGGAACAGATCGCCGTTTAGGAGGGAACAAAATGCCGTCTATGAGGGAACATATCGCCGTTTAACATTAAATAATGCTCCCCCCTTAATAGCCTCTATTATCAGCACTATAAAACTATAACATATTGAAATATATACAGGAACAAAGCGCCGTGTAAGTAGGAACAAATCGCCGTTTAGATTATTGTATTGTACAATACAATATATGTGGTGTGGATAAGTTTTTATTCATATAAAACATGTAGTTACTGTGATTTTTTTTATGCTGATTATTCACCAATTAAATTATCTACATTTAGTCCAGTGAGTAATTAACAGCTATCTCCAATTCAACCTGGTAAGAGATCGCAATGCGGAGGCGCAGGAGAACGGCGGTTTGTTCCGGCACGGCTCGGAGGCAGGAGAACGGCGGTTTGTTCCGGCACGGCTCGGAGGCAGGAGAACGGCTGTTTGTTCCAGCACGGCTCGGAGGCAGGAGAACTGCTGTTTGTTCCAGCACGGCGCGGGGCAGGAGAACGGCGATTTGTTCCTCCTGTGGGGCTGGCCGTGAGGACGGCGGTTTGTTCCCCCTGTGGGGCTGGCCGTGAGGACGGCGATTTGTTCCCCCTGTGGTGCTGGCCGTGACAACGGCGATTTGTTCCCCCTGTGGGGCTGGCCGTGAGGACGGCGATTTGTTCCCCCTGTGGGGCTGGCCGTGAGAACGGCGATTTGTTCCCCCTGCGGTGCTGGCCGTGAGGACGGCGGTTTGTTCCCCCTGTGGGACTGGCCGTGAGGACGGCGGTTTGTTCCCCCTGTGGGGCTGGCCGTGAGGACGGCGGTTTGTTCCCCCTGTGGTGCTGGCAGGAGAACGGCGATTTGTTCCCCCTGTGGTGCTGGCTGTGAGGACGGCAATTTGTTCCCCCTGCGGTGCTGGCCGTGGGGACGGCGATTTGTTCCCCCTGCGGTGCTGGCCGTGAGAACGGCGATTTGTTCCGGTGCGGGGCAGGGCAGGAGAACGGCGATTTGTTCCCCCTGCGGTGCTGGCCGTGGGGACGGCGATTTGTTCCCCCTGTGGGGCTGGCCGTGGGGACGGCGATTTGTTCCCCCTGCGGTGCTGGCCGTGGGGACGGCGATTTGTTCCCCCTGTGGGGCTGGCCGTGGGGACGGCGATTTGTTCCCCCTGTGGGGCTGGCCGTGAGGACGGCGATTTGTTCCTCCTGCGGTGCTGGCCGTGAGAACGGTGATTTGTTCCCCCTGTGGGGCTGGCCGTGAGGACGGCGATTTGTTCCCCTTCTTGGTTGTTGATGGGGAAACCGATATGAGGGGTGCTTCTCAATATCTATATAAAGGATAGATTATTCATCAATATTTGAATTTTGATTTGACTGGGGGGAACAATTGAAATACATTTTAACGGTGATGTGTTCCCCCCCTTGTGGAAGTTAGAAACCAATAATCTAAGTGTGGCTGAAATGACGACTAGAAGAAAAGGAAGCGGGTCAGTTGTTGTTAAGACTGACAACCGGGTGTTGATGCAAGCGAATGCGCTTACACAAGCTAAGAATGACCTTTCGCGTGATCAGCAACGAGTACTCGTTATGTGCTTAGATAACATCGCCCGTAGCGGGTGGCCGAAAGATGGAGTGTTTCGTATTGATCACGAAGAATATATGCATGTTTTTAATATTGGTGAGCAAGAAGCTAGGGAAGATATTCTGCGTGCTATGAAAAACTTCCGGGGTAAAGAACTTACTCTTTATGAAACTTGGGATCAGGTAGATGAACCGGTTGTTAGAGATATGGTCTGGGTCACTTCGCGATGGACTAGCGAGAAAAGAGGTATTTATCAAATTAAGCTAAATAGTGATTTGAGAGAGTTCATGGAGCCATTAGCTCATGATCATCAGTTCACTGCATACAGATTAGGTCAAATTTCTAAAACGCCATCAAAATACTCAATGCGATTATTGCAAGCTTTATCACAATTTAGAGATACGGGTATGTTTGCGATAAGAATTGATGTATTAAAAGAAAGATGGTCGCTACCAGACTCATATGAGAAGTTCTCATTATTAAAATCGCGTGTATTGGAACCTTCAATGAGGGATGTAAGAAAAATACCAGAGTTTTCTACTTTAACGATGGAAACCAGGAAAGAAAAAACAACAGGTAAAATAACTAGTGTTCTTTTCCAGTTCACACCATTCACCCATGATAAGAGAAATGATTGAACCTTATGTTTTTGCATGCAAAAAAACCGCTAATGAAAGCGGTTTTTTTTTGGATGCTGTAAGTGCTTTTAGCGGTGGTAGCGTCCGTACATCAGTGCTTTGATTACAACTGACACTACCAAAGCGCCTAGCGTGATGAAGAAAGCTTTGTCGTTACCTGAATGATGAAAAAGATAAGCACCTGCGGCACTACCTAAAATCATCACACCAAGTAACTTATCAATGATAGGGCGGCTTATCGACCACAACATACCTATGATGCTCATAAGTAGATACACAACAGCCTTACCAGCCATAGATAGGATGGTTCTCTTTTGTGGCTGCGCCTTTTGATTGTTGCTTACATCATTACCGTCAGTCATAACGATCTTTGGCTGCTTTTGTAGTGCGATAGATTGTGCCATAAAGAAACCCTCATTTCCAACATGTATTCATTAAATCAAAATTGCAATCTTGATGCAAGTAGTATAGTATAAATTTCACACCTTGCTAATTCGGCATTGAAATGAAAATTCACTTGGCTATATTGGCTTTGCCCTTGTGTTATACATTTTCTGTAAGTGCATCAATGATTGATTCAGATAATCTACATGCGCTTATAAAAGAATGTGCACCAAAAATAAAAGCGGAATCAAAAGTAGCTTATGGTATAGTTAAAACTGAATCCGCAGGTAATCCATTTGCGATTGGAATCAATACAAAAAACATTAGATTAAAACGTCAACCTAGAGATATTGTTGAGGCTATTGAAGTATCAACCTGGCTTGCGAAGAATAGATATAATTTCGATGCCGGAATAGCTCAGATAAATAGTGTCAATATTAATAAGTTTGTTGAGGGGGATATAAATTTTCGCATGCAAAAAGTTTTTAACCCATGCGATAACTTAAAGCTAGCTGAAAAAATATACAATTCTTGCTTCGAAATGACCGGGTCAATGGTCGGTGCGTTAAGTTGCTACAACACTGGAACAGCAACTAAAGGCATTAAAAACGGGTATGTTGCGAAAGTTTTAGCTAATATTCCTGATCTGCTTGAGGTGAAGGGTGGCGGTGGCCAACCTTACATAGCTAAGAGCAGGGAGAAGAGGCTAGAGGCTTCTAAGTCGGACTCTGATACAGGTTCTGTAGGTGATGGTGGTGTTGCCCCTGTGACTACAAAAAAACCTAAAGATGATGGCGTAGAGGATGTGTTCGCAGCAAGTGGGACTGGAGATGTTTTTAGTAGCGAATGTGAAGAGGGTGAAAATCAAAAATGCGAGAATGATTAACCCCTACCGCTCTAATTATATTCCATTGCTGGCCTCGTTTAATTTTAAACTGCCTGGATGGAGATTTAATTATGGGGCGTAAAGGTATTCAATTAAAGCATGCAGAAGTGGTCATTACAAATGAGTCTATCTCGTCAGTAAGTGCTGAGCAGCAGCAGAATGGCGAATGGACATGCTTTATTACCTTTTATAATTCTGATTCGATGCAAATCGAGGAAGTGTATATCGAAAAGCAGCGGGACGGAATGAGAACCTGGGCAGATCCGAGGAAGATGTTTGATTTCATGTATACGAAATTTGGCATAACAGACGGACAATTTAAAATTTGCGAACATAGAGAGAAAAGTTAATGAAAGCTAAAAGTAAACAAGTTGCTGTGAATGTTTTAGTACTTGCGGTTGCTATTGCACTACCGGAGTTAGCTATGGCGGCAGGAGTCAATAAATCAGATTCAGGCCTAAATTCACTTAACACATGGTTGAGTTCGATTTTCCCAATCATTGCTGGTCTCGGCGGTGTTATTACATTTATTTTGTATATGTTCGGTCAGATAGGGAAGCAGATCTTCCAGCAGTTATTAACTGGTCTGATCGGCGCGGGTAGTATTTCATGGATTATTAGCCTCTTCTTATAAAAACGGAGGGGGGAATGAATAAACCTTATAGTTTCTACAAAGGAGCGGCTCGTGCCGCTCTCGTCTACGGTATACCTCGAAATGTTTTCTTGGTCACTTTCGGTCTATTAATTTGCCTCGGTTTAGCTATTTGGAAAGGATTGTGGTTTCTAGCCCCTGTAATTTATGTTTTCCTTTTCAAAGTATACAGAAAAGATCCTGATGGATTGCAGTTACTAATGCTAAGCCTACAAACGACATTCATACACGCATTAAAAGATGGTAAAGAACAGGGTTATGAAACTGAGGACTTTACCGAACATAAAGAACATTTGAAGTAGGTGAATTATGATAGAGAATTTGATGGCGTTTCGGAAGAAAACGCCGGGTTCATCACATCTGCCTTTTGCTTATCATTTAACTGATAAGATAGTAACCTTGAAACAATGTGAATTTATGACTCTTATCAAAATTCAAGGTCGCTCTCATAAGACTACAGATGCTGAAGATATCTTTAGCTGGTTAGAAAACCTTAATACGGTATCAAGGTCTTTTGTTTCTCCACACGTCGATATGCTTTCTTATGTTATTCGACGTAGCGAAGCAGAATATCCAGAGAGTAAATTTGATAATTACTTCACCACTGAATTTGATAGAAAATATAAAACAAAATTCACCGATACTAAAAACAACACATTGATGGTGAATGATTTATATTTAGCGCTTGTATATAAGCCATATGGTAGTGATTTTCTCTCTGGTATAAGGAAGCAGGGGGCTAAAGGCAGGGAAGCAATTGCCGTATTGCATGAGGAATCGGCTAAAGAACTTGAGGCTATAACTGAAAAAATGGTTTCGGCATTAAGTTCGTATAATTGCCGGGTGTGTGGAGTTTATCAGGAAGATGGAGTTGGCGGTGCGGAAGCAATTTCGAAGCCAGTTTTATATTCTGAACCTCTAGAAGTTATGGGCTATATTTTCAATGGTCGTAAGGTTCGCGTTCCGCTCACTAAAGAGCGGTTAAGTAATACCATCGTACAGTCTCAGGTTAAGTTTAGCTTGAACGCTGATCTTGGTATTCGCCGCAGTACAGAAGGTCATGAATATATCGGTATCTGTGGTATATCTGACTATGATCCTGATACATGGCCGGGGCAGTTTGATCTCCTTTTGGAAAGTGAGTTTCCTTATGTAATGGTAAACAGTTTTGTGCCCGTTACTGACCGTAGCGCTAAATCATTTCTGAGTAATCACAAAAAGTTTTTGCGCGAATCTAATGATGTAGGTGAAACCCAAATTAAAGAGATTGATGAAGCTCTTGACCAGATCACCAGTGGCAGGTTCGGAATGGGGCATCATCATTTATCTATCATGGTGGCCGACAGCGATGTTAAAGAAGTTAAAAAGCGCATGGAGTCGGTTGCAAAAGACCTCTCCAGTCATGGGATCATCGTAAAACCACATACACAAGCCCTTGAAGCAGCATTTTGGGCGCAGTTTCCATCTAACCGGAAGTATCGTCCTAAGCCTAAGCCTGCAACAACGCTTAATTTTTGGTGCTTCTCGTCGTTCCATAACTTTATGCGCGGTAAGTTAAATGGAAATCCTTGGGGTGATGCGGTTGCTGTATTTAAAACGGAATCAAAAACCCCTATTAATTTCAACTTCCATGAATCACCACTTAATCAAGACTCGTTTGGTGATCGGCCTGTCGGCCATACAGGAATATTTGGTAAAACAGGTGCAGGTAAAACAACACTTTTCTGTTTCTTGTTGGCAATGGCGACTAAGTATAGACCGAACGGTGTGATTTTTGACAAAGACAGGGGTATGGAAGTCCTGATTCGTTCTATCAATGGTGTATATAACTCGGTTACATGGGGTGTACCTACTGGATGGAACCCCTTCCAAATGGAGCCTACAGAGAAAAACATCTATTTCTTAAAGGAGCTAACTAAGGATTTAGCCGTCAAAGCTTCTGGCGCAGTGCTGACAAAAAAAGATAATGATGAAGTAGATTTGGCTGTAGATACAATAATGCGAGAAGAAAAGCACCTCCGTTCTTTGCGGCATCTGAAACAAATGCTTCCAGATGGTGATGAAGATAGGGTGTCTGTGGGGGGTATGCTGGAAAAATGGATTACAGGCGATTTGAAATGGGTCTTTAATAATGCAACTGATAACCTCTCATTGAGTCGTGGTATTTATGGTTTTGACACAACCAGTTTCCTCGATAATGACATTGTACGAGAACCTATTCTTAAATATCTAATGCATAGAGGTAATGCATTGATTGATGGAGTTACACCATTCATTTTAGGATTTGAAGAGTGCTGGAAGCTTACTAAAGATAAGTTCTTTATTGATTTAATTCAGGACAAACTTAAAACAATCCGTAAGGAAAATGGCATCGTTATCTTTAGTACTCAAGAGCCAAATGATGTTCTTAGTTCTGAAATTGGTGCAACGTTTGCTGCTTCATTATCTACGATACTCTGTTTGCGTAACGATAAGGCAAATGAAGAACATTATAAATTATTGAAGCTGTCTGATGTGGAAATCTCGATCCTTAAAAGATGGGCTGAGGATGATTATAAGTTTATAATTAAGCAAGGGGCTATATCTTCCATAGCTGAATTTGATTTCTCAGAATATAAGAATGAAGAAATGCAGGTTCTATCATCCGATAAAGCTAAGGCCGATGTTGCGTTAGAAGCAATAGCAGAAACGTCAAGTGATCCTAAAGACTGGCTTTCTGTTTACTATCAGAAAATTAAAAAAATTCGCGAGGGTAAAAGATATGAAACTGTCTAAATGCTCAATATTTCTTTGTGTAGCTCTTACATGTGGTAGTGCAAATGCCGGAGGTATTCCGGTGTTTGATGCTGCCGGACTCGCTCAAGCGTTGCAAACGGTTGTTCAATTAAAACAACAGATAGATGAAATAAAAGGGCTTCGTTCTCAGTTAGAGGGCATTCGTAATATGGGGGATTTATTAAACCAACCTGAATTACGTAATTATCTTCCTACTGATTGGAAAGGCGTTTATGACCAGGTTAAAAATGGAGGTTATAAAGGGCTTGATGGTTCATTTAATGCAATAGAGGATGCAGAAAGCGTTGCTGGTAAGTCCTCTGAAATGGCAGCATTGAAAAAAAGACAATGGGAAAATTCTGTTGCTAACAAGTCAATGGGGGAAGCTGCTTATAGTGCTGCGTTAAAACGCCTTGATAATATTGAATCATTAGGTCGGCAGATTAACGCTACTCAGGATGCTAAAGCGTCTATGGATCTCCAGGCAAGAATCCAACAGGAACAAGCGCTGATTCAAAATGAAACTTCAAGATTGCAACTTATAAGTATGCTACAGCAAGCTGAGCATAATATTACGATTGAGAAGGAGAGGCAGATACAGAAGAATATCTGGTCGAGCGATAAACCCATGCCAAGGTTTTAATCTTTTTTGCATGCAAAAAATGGAGCGTTAAATGGCTCAATTTACTTTTTTTACTGACCTTGAAAAAAACATTGATGATATGGTGGTGACAATCGTCAATTCTATATCTGATAACGCTCTGACATATTTTTTGCCAGTTGTTCAAACTGGATTGTCAATATCACTTCTGTGGTTTTCCTTAATGATATTTTTAGGGAACTATGATAATCCAGTTAATGATTGGATCAAAAAATTGACCGTAATCGCCATAGTTGTTTTTGTTGCCGGAGCGGGGGGGTTATATCAACGGGAGTTGGTAAGTACTATCTTAGGCTTACCATCAGAGTTAGCATCTGCACTGATTGATTCTAATAGTCCTGGAATGAACGTACTGGACATTGCAGCAGAGCAATCAGTGAATAAGGCTGGAGAAATATTTAGCTTAATTGGGTACTCTCCTGAGTCGTGGCTGAATGCGTTAGTTGGTGTAGCGCTTATCATAAGCTCTATGTTCCTGATTGCTACAACAGCTATTTTCTTTTTTATCTCAAAGGTTGTTGTTGCTGTTCTTGCGGGGCTTGGTTTTATTTTCATATTTACGCTTCTGTGGGAACCGTTGAGAAATTTTTTCAACAATTGGGCAAACCAAATTATCCACTATTCATTAATGCTGGTTTTAAGTGCTCTGTTTTTCAGTTTCTTAATGGGTATGTACACAAGGTTGGTAAATCAATTTACAGTTGGTGAAGCTAATATGCTTTATACAACATTTGCTATCGTTTGTTTTAGTTATATTGGCTATCGACTCTTAAATGAAATACCTAAGCTGTGTCAGGCGCTATCAAATGGGATAGCAATTGCTTCGTTAGCTAAAGCCGGGAGTAGTAATGCACCCTCTAGTAATACCCCCTCAAATACACCGAGTAAGAATAGTGGCGGAGGCGGTGGTGGAAGTCCTGGGGAATTAAAAAATCCAGTATCTTCTGCATCAGCACCATTCAGAGGTAAATAATAATTAGCCCGGCTTTCCGGGCTAAATTTATTAAATCAAAATTGCAATTATGATTTAATTGAATATAATGTTTATATTCAATGGGGGATAGTTTATGCGTAAAACTGAAAGTACAAAAGAAGCTGTAAAAGAATTTGTGAAAGAAGCCAATGATGCTGAAATTGATGTTGTATTACTTTTGCAAAAATCAAATAAACGGCATCGTATGGCTAGTGTTGGTTTCTTTGTTTTAGCCGCATTAAGTCTTGTTGCTTTAGCTTCATTAGTTCCTCTCAAGGATAAAGAACCATATCTTTTAGAGCTTGATAAAAGTACCGGAAGCGTTAATTCTCTGAGCGTTTTAACACCTGACCAAATAACTGGCAATGAAGCTGTTATGGATTACTTTATCCGTAAGTACGTTACTGGCCGTGAGGGTTATAATTATTCGCTTATTCAAATAGCTTATGATCAAACTATGGCAATGTCAGATGATAGTGTTGGCGGGGAGTATGATAATCAATTCGGCAAAAAAGATTCTATTGATAAACGCTATCAAGGGAATCTCGAAATTGTAGTTGATAATTTAACAACAAGCGTTGACCTTCAAAACCAAAAGGCGGTTATTCGCTTTTCTAAGACATTTAAAGAAAATAATCGTGAGCCAATTACTCAATATTGGTCGGCAGAGCTTTCTTATCATATTAGTACTGATGTTATGAAAGGAAGTAAACGAGGGATTAACCCTATGGGAATAATTGTAGATGGTTATCGTTCATCTCAGGAATTTAGCCGATGAAATTCAAAAAGTTATACCTTGTTTGTCTCTTATTTATCTCGCCATTATCTTCCTATGCGTTGGACGTTCCGGTTGGTTCTGCTTATGATTCGAGAATCAAGACGGTGATGTATAATTCTGATGATGTAACAAAGGTTGATAGTGTGATTGGCGTTGCAACCCATATTATTCTTGATGCTAATGAAACTTATCTTACGCATGCTTTCGGTGATAGTGATGCCTGGCAGTTTAGTTATAAGAAAAATCATTATTTTATCAAGCCTAAAGCAGAAAATGGCGATACAAATCTTACGATTGTCACTGACAAGCGTGTTTACAACTTTGATATAAGATACCACTTCGAGGAGTACTTGAAGGGTTCTAAAGGGAAAAGAACGTTTGATAATAAAATGACTTTCCAGATCCAGTTTAAATATCCAGAGGTAGAGGCCAAAAAGAAAAAAGATGCTGATGATGAAGTTCAGCGTAAAAATGAATTTAATAAGCTTCTTGCAAAAGGGGTAAATCTTAAATACACGATTAATGGGGAGAAGAAACTTGCCCCGATGAATGTATGGGACACTCAAGGGTTTACATATTTTAAGTTCGCTCCAGGTCAAGATATTCCGACAATAAGCGCTGTTGATTCTTTAGGTAATGAGTCCAAAGTAACTAAGCACCAAGAGGGGTTGAATAGTGAGATTGTTGTTGTTCATAGGATAAGTCGTGAGTTCCGTTTGAGATTGGGGACTTCTGTTGCTGGCGTCTATAACGAAAATGATGGCCGTCAACCAGTTTACGAAAACTATACAGGAACAGTATCTGACAAATACAAGAGGGTGATTATCAATGAGCAATAAAGAAATTGATCCATTAGCTGAACTTGAAAAAGAAAACTCTAATATTGATGGTTCAGTTGCACGGCGAAAAATTAAAGGTGGAGGTAACAAACTATTTAGTGCTTTAGCATTAATTCTTGCTGTGATCTGTGCTGGTTCATACTTTCTTTTCGCGAACTTTAAGAAGGCCGAGCCGGAACTAAAAAGTACAGATGTTGTTCCACAAAGAGAGAAGCTTAGGCGTAAGTTTGAGGTCGAAAAGCCTGTTCCTGAAACCCCTGCTCCCGTTGAGGTGAAGGTAGATCAACCTGCTGCGGGGGATTCCGGGAAAGATGAAAGTAAGCCGGATGTTGTTTTGGACAAAGACGGGCTAACCCCTGAACAAGCTGCACAAAAGCGGCGTTTGGGATCTGCTTTTGGAGGTGGTGAAGAAGCGGATAATAGCCAGTCGGAGAGTAAGTCAGATAGTAAAGACTTGGGTGATAGTGACAACGCGCTTTCTAAGTCTCTTAGTGCTATCAAAACGGTATCTGTTAAAGCAACGGCACGTAAGAGCCTTGATTTAATCCTGACGCGAGGAAACACAATTCCTTGTGCTTTGGATAGGAACATTGATTCTAATGTGCCAGGCCAGCTTACATGTCACACAATACAGGACGTATATTCATCGTCTGGAAAGGTGCTACTGATGGAGCGTAACACTCAATTTACAGGCAGTTTTCAGGGTGGTGTAGCGCAAGGGCAGACTCGTATTTTCGCAACATGGGATCGGATAGAAACACCGAAGGGTGTCTTTATGGAAATCAGCGCCCCAGCGGTAGGTGCTATGGGTGAAGCTGGTATTGATGGTGTGCTAGATACTCAGTTTGGGACGCGTTTTTATAACACTATCTTACTAAGTACTATCCAGGACGTTATCGGTAATGCGTCAACGCATCTGGCGAAATCCAATACCAATAGTAATAGTGTAAATGTAGATAATACCACTCAAGCAACCAATGATATTGCTGTGGAAACACTCAAGAATAATATCAATATACCAAATATTATCAGGAAAAATTCAGGGGAAATTGTTGGTATTGATGTAATGCAGGATATGGATTTTAGCTCTGTATATAAGCTTGAGAAAAACTGAGGATTGTTTATGTCTGATAACGACAGTATATATGATCAGGATGAGGCCGAGTTGCTCTTGTCTCTTATTAAACCTTTCGAGAGCGCAATGTCTGATCCTGATGTAACTGAAATTATGTTTAATGTACCTGGTGAGTATTGGACTAAAGGTAAAGACGGAACTGTTAAAGTTGAATGCCCTGATATAACAACTAAGAAAATGATTTCGATCAATCGTTCAATTGCTGTTTATAACAAATCAAAAGAGCAAGCATTGAGTTACTTTCAGATGCCGGGAGGTGAGCGGTGTACAATTATACAACCACCCGCTTGCTTAAATGGTTACATGGGACTAATCATCCGTAAGTTCATTGAAAAATCATTTACATTACAACAGATAGTTGAACAAGGTGCATTTGAATCCGTTCAAAACACTTCGTTTAATTTGCTTACGGATGATGAAATTTTAGAGAGAAAAGACCGTAGAGATTTCAATAGAATTGAAGCAGTGGACGCCCAACTGCTTATGTACCTCAATCATGGTCAATATAAAGATTTTTTTGAGTACGCAATTAAGCATAAGAAGAATATCGTTATTTCTGGGGCGACGGGTTCAGGTAAAACTACGTTCATGCGTGCGTTAATAGAGTCTGTTGACCGCAGTGAACGAATCATAACGATGGAGGATGTTAACGAGCTTAAACTTGAATCTTTTCCAAATAAGCTACCGCTTATTTTTGGACGTGGAGAGGGGCGAATTAATCCTCAGCAGTTGCTTGAAGCATGTATGAGGGCGACACCTGATAGAATATTCTTGGCAGAATTACGCGGATATGAAACGTGGCACTATCTAATGTCTTTGAATACTGGACATCCTGGGTCAATTACGTCAGTTCATTCTGGTACTGCATACCGTGCATTTCAACGAATTGCGACACTAGCTATGCAATCAGAAGATGCGCGGTCGCTCGGTTTTGAAGTAATTAGAAACGAAGTGTATACAACGATTGATATTGTTGTTCAAATGCATAATAGAAAAGTTACAGAGATATTTTTCGATCCTATTTATGTTGCTAATCTTAAAAATCAAAATTGAAATATTGATTTAATTGATATAGAATGTTTATATTCTCGTTAGGATGCATACTATGACTTATAAAAAGCTAGTGTTGTTAACTGCATCTGCCATTACCTTAATGGGTTGCAGCAGTAAACCACCTGAACTTCCTAAGCCAGAGGGTGAGCGTATTGCGTTAAATCAGATGGGTATTCCTGCGGAACTGGCTATTGAAATTAATAGACAGTCCTATAAGGCGGCAGAATCAAATAAAACAGCCGTTAAGCCAGTGGTATCTACATTAACGCCTGTAGCCACAAATGCTAATGGTTTTTTGCATGCAAAAAATACGCAGGATGTAGCAAAAACTACGTCAAAGCCCGTTGTTAATACAGGTTCTACTAAAGTAGCTGGTACTGTAATTACAACCGCAAATAGTAATGGTGGTAAAAATCCATTTACCGGGGCTTCTAAAGCTGTTGAACAAAAAACTAATAGCATCGTATCACCGAAAATGTCAGCACCTATTGTTGTAACGGCAAACACACCTGCTTTTACTGCTGTTAATACCAATAAGAGTGTTAGTGTTGCTAGTGCAGCGCCTAAGCCAGCTAATATCATTAATCCTGTTCCCATTAAGTTACAACCAATAGGTAAACAATGGGGTGCTAAATCAGGGGAAACATTGAAGGGGGTGGTTAATCGCTGGACAGAAGGTGAGTTTTGTTCAGGGGCTAATAAATGGCAAGTTGTTTGGCCTGTTTTGATTGACTATCGAATAGATTCCCCATTGAGTTTTAATGGTAGTTATTTTGAGGTTCTGAATAAATTATTTGATTTATACAGAAAAGCAGATACTCCATTGTTTGTCGATGTATATAAATCTCAGTGCATAATTTCCGTATCTGATAAGCCTAATCAGACAAAATAGGGTTTTAAAATGAAATATAATCTTTTAGCTAAATGTATAGCTTTATCCTTTGTTTTGTCTGGATGCAGCATCAGCAGAATTAATGACACTATGGATAAAGCTGAATCAAATAATCAAATTGCCACAAAAGCAATGACTGATTTTACCGTAAATCGCCCTTCGGTAGTTTACAAAGATGAACAGTGGATTAATCCACAACCTTTAAAATTCAATCCAGAGGATGTACCACCGCCTGAGCTAACTTGTAAGGTTGCGTATAAACCAGTACGCCCTGTTGATATTTATCAGTTCGCGCAGGATGTTACCACGCTGTGTCATGTTCCTGTTCGTATCACTCCAGATGTTGCCATGTTGCTTTCTGGTCAAGGTGGTGGCAATGGCAGCACTCAGCAATTGTCTGCTGTTCCTCCCCCGGTTCTTGACAGTAACAACATGGTTTCTTTGCAATCACTCAATTCCCCTTCATCCACTGCTACATCTGGCCGTAGCATGGGAACGCGCTTCATCACCGACTTTGTTTATGAAGGTAATGGGAAAGGCTTGATGGATGCTGGGGCTTCTCGCTTCGGTGTCTCATGGAAATATGAGAATAATGCAATCACCATTTTCTATCTCGAAACGAAACGTTTTCAGATTGATGCAACTGATGCGAAAACTAAGCTCTATTCATTAGTTAAAAGCGGGATTTCAACGCAGTCAGGTACGTCAAATTCTTCTTCTGGAAGTTCGGGGTCTGGCGGTGTGAGTGGCGATTCTGGCTCAAACTCAAATACGGAAGTTCAGTTAGAGAACGATCTTTATGGTGATATTAAAACCACTGCACAAAGCATGCTAACACCCGGTGTTGGTCGATTAAGCATGAATAATACTTCTGGTGCAATTGTTGTTACTGACGTACCAGATGTTGTGCGTAATATCGGGAACTATCTTAATAGCGAAAACTCTTCGCTTAGTAAACAAGTAAAATTGAGTGTTAAAATCTACACCATTAATCTCAATAGAAATGATGAATTGGGGGTTAATTGGAATCTTGTCTGGAATAGCTTATCAGGTAAGTACGGCATTTCACTGGCTAACTCTTTCCCTTCAAGCACTGATGCGATCAGTGGAGGTTTTCAGGTATTAGATACTGCTACTGGTTCGGCAAAGCAGTTTGCGGGATCTGATGTGCTGTTTAAAGCACTTTCTGAGCAGGTTAAAGTATCTGATGTTAAAACCAACAATATCATGACAACTAACCTTGCTGCCGTGCCAGTTCAGGTGGCTAGCCAAGTTACATATTTACAAAGTGTAACGTCAGAGCAAACAAGTAACGTGGGTACTTCTGGTTCATTAAATCCGGGGTCGGTAACTACGGGTACTAATATTACAATTTTACCTAAAATAGCCCCGGACAGTAGCAAGATCATGCTGACTATGTTTATGGATATATCCAACCTTAAACAGATTCGACAGATTAATAATGCTGATAAAACTAATCTTATTGAAGCACCGGATGTAGACTCTAACTCTATTAACCAAAGGGTTTGGCTGAAACCTAACCAGACCATTGTTATGAGTGGTTTTGAACAGGAAGTTAGTGATGCAACTAAACAAGGGGTAGGAGATCCGAATAATATTATTTTCGGTGGCGGTATGAACGGTAAAAACAGCAAACGTATGTTTGTCATTTCTATAACCCCGGTTATCTCGTAAGGCTGCGCTATGAATGATGAATCGCAAATCCAGCATAAAAAAATCAAAGTCATTACAGTAAATGGAAACAACTTTGCTGTAGGACTTGATTGGAAAGCGCTTAACAATGCCCGTAAGCATATGAAGGAGGCAAAAGAATACGGGAAAAAAAATGGGCTTGATGTTGTAGCTATAAAAAAAGGTGATTTTATTCAAGCTGGGTTTGCGCCGAAACAAGCTAAAAGCATTAAAGGGATGTATTCTCTAGCACTGAGCCTCGTTTCTATAATTCCTGGTGCGTGGATAGGGGTATTTCCTATCCACGGTAATGATGAAGATTCTGACCAGTATATTCTTGTCGCGTCTGGAGATAACGGCGCTGTCATTCCTTGGACTGATGTTGTAGTAGATAAAGCTGATATTAAGAAGCTTGTTGATGGGTTGAAGAATGACCTTCATGATCCAGAACGCAATGAGCAGGTAAGCGTTATCGGTGATATTTCTTTCCCCTGGGTGACTCAAGAAGCAAACCTTAGTGATGTTTTAACTTCTGATGTTTTGAAGAAAGATTATAAGTTAAAACCTCTCACATTTGGGCTGACGCGCAAACAAATTGTTTATATATTTATCTTGTTAGCTGTAGCAATTGCAGCACTTCTTGCAATCAATTATTATTTAGAACAGCAAGCTATTGAGGCTGAGAGACTTAGACAAGCTGAAATAGCTAGGCAAGAAGAAATAAATAAGCAAGCAAAATATAAGATGATGATGGAAAGTTTAAAACATCCTTGGATTGAAAAACCAAGTGTTTATGATTTCATTGTCGCATGCGATATTGCAATAAAATCTATTCCATTATCAATAGAAGGGTGGAGACCTGTTTTGGTTGACTGTGAAAATAACCAAAATCCATCTTCAAAAGATAACGCTGTAATGCAGCTTGTTCCTGTTTATAATCGTGGGGGCGAAAGTACTGCCAACTCTGATAGTTTTGCAAAAAAAGTGCGGGAACTATTTAATACAGAGCCAGTCTTTAATATAAAGGATAGTACAGTAGCTTCTTTCATCTTACCTGTACAATCTAAAAAGAACGGTGATGATCCGCTTGAACCTATGTCAGAGCGGATAATTATGTTATCAACTGTTCTTCAAAAACATGGTATTGGGTATAATTATGTAGAAAATGTCCAAAAAGTAGAAACTACTGATGAAACTATTCCTCCTCCTGATTGGAGCGAGATTAAGTTTAGCTATGACTCGTCTATTACACCGCGTCTTATTTTTAAAACTTTAGCCTTGGACGGGATTAGGCTGAACAGAATTACTTATAAGATTAATAATGCGGAAGGTGAAACCAATTACAGTGTGGAAGGTACAGTATATGGCAAAAAATAACAGTTTTGCATGCAAAAAAATCATCGGTTTTATTTTATCTTTTCTTTTTTCATTACCGTCCTTTGCTCAGGATGTAAAGACTTTAGGCGACCTTGATGTTATTAATGCCGACACAACTATTTACAAGGCTATTGCGGCGCGTAAAAAGGCTCAATTAGAAGCTGAGAATCCCGAGATTCAAGCATCGCAAGTATCTCAATCGCCTTCAATGGGGATGCCGGGATATTCTCAGCCGCCAGCGACAACTGTTGTTAGAACTGATTCATTGCCAACAGTACTTCGTATTATGAATAAGCTAGTTCAATTAAAATATCCAGATGGTACAACTGATTGGAAAAGAGCAGGTGAAATGCTTCCGGGTGGTTATCAATTATCGACTGTCTCTGTTACAGGGGTTTGGGTTAACTCGATAAAAGATAATAAAAAATCTCTATTAAAAGATGAGGCTAATTAAATGGAAGAATATTTCTCTATTTCCAGTCAGTATGGGTTGTCTGATATTAACCCTAGTCCTTTTTTGGTCGAGAATATGCTTATTGCTACAAATGGAGAAAATCGAACTCTTTATGTAGTTAAAGACCATAAGCTTCATCCAGAAGTTATGGACTATCGCCAGCTTTTCTTTAAGCAATGGCCTCAGACTATATGGGAACCTATAGCGAAATCTAAGCTTATAGAGTTACAGCAGCGTAATGATGTGTTTACTTCTAAAGAAGAGCACTCAGATTTACAAGCTGATATTGTTCATACTTTCGAAGTTGCAGCAAAGCGTCGTGCTTCTGATATTCACATTCGCGTAGGAAATAAATACACTAAAATTTTCTTCCGAATTGATCAGAAACTTGTTTTTTATACTGACCTTGTAGACGATAAAGGCGTTCGCTTCGTGCAAGCCCTTTATCAGACTATGTGTGAAGGGCGCACCGCGCCTACATTTACTTTTTCTGAACCAGTTGATGCAAAGGTCAAAGAGTCACACGTCGAAAGCTTAGGCTTGAATGGTGGGCGTCTGGCAACCCGCCCGACAGATGAAAAAGGACTCATTGTAATTCGTCTGTTACGTAAAAATAATAAATCTCTAACTCTTCGTGAGTTAGGTGTTACTGACGAACAGGAGCGAATCTTACAGCGCGTAATTAGTAAACCCTCTGGTGTTGTTTTCATGAGTGGCCCGACTAACTCAGGTAAAAGTACTCTTGCAAAATGTATGGCTGAAATCGTTACTTCACGCGATCCTGGGATTCATCTACTGACCGTTGAAGATCCTATAGAGTCTACAATTGCCGGTGCTGTTCAGACACCTTTGATTTGCATTGATAGGGGCACTCCGGGCGCATTATCCAAAGCGTGGGGTGATGCAATTGCGAATCTCATGCGTTTAGATCCAGACCAAATTTATATTGGTGAGGTGAGGGATTTCACTTCTGCCACTGGCGCTATCTCTGCTGCCCAAACGGGGCAGAAAGTGTATACCACTATTCACACGCACAATCCAATCGACATTATCCCTCGACTGAAAAGCTTTAATGTTGATATGGATTTAATTACGGATTCTTCATTGCTCACATGTTTGATAGGTCAACGTCTGGCTCCTTTATTATGTGAACATTGTAAACAGGCTTATGTAAAACATTCGCATAAAGTTGATCCAGTTTATCGTGAGTTAATTGAAACGCATTGTATTCCGAGTGGTGTGTATATAGCCAATGAAGAAGGGTGTGAACACTGTAATCATACAGGCTATAAAGGTATGACAGGCATTTATGAAATTATCGAAACTAACGCTAATTTCATGCAAATTTTCCAGACTAAAGGTAAGCTCGCGGCGTATGAATATTGGTATCAGCAAGGAGGCCAAACATTAGCAGCTAATGCTATTAGTCTTATTAATCAGGGCAAGATTGATCCTGTTTACTCTCATAGTAATGTGAGTAGCCTCGATCGTGATATTCAAATGTTTACTGATGAAATTCGCAACTCTGTAACCTCAAAACTTAAAGTGGCTTGATATGAACGGATTTAATAGGTTTATAACTAGAGCTACATTCAATGCAAGTGATCGCATTGAATTATACGACAACTTTAGACAATACCTTCTTGATGGTGTTGAAGTTGATGTTGTCTACTCACGTTTAATTGAAAGTTATACTAGGCGAGGTAAAAAACCTAATCACCCCATTGCGGAGATCCTGCGTGAATGTTCTTCTCATTTAGCTACAGGCAGCACCCTGGCTGAATCTTTAGCAGAGTGGATTCCAGAATCTGAGCGAAGTGTCATAGAGGCTAGTGATGCTGTTAATGCTACAGCCGATGGGTTCTATCGCGCTGAAAAAATGGCTAAAGATTTAAAGAGAATGAAATCATCTATGTTTGGTGCTGTTGCGATGCTTTTATTTATGTTTCTATGTTTCTTTACTTTGTTGGCAATGATATGTTCAATGCTAATTCCTTATATATTACAAACCACCCCTTTATATATGTGGGGGAGCGCTCAAAAAGTTATTTATTATTTCTATGTTTTTATTTCTGAATTTTGGTATATTGCAATAGCAGCAGTGCTGGCAACGATTTATTTAGTTGTTTATTCTCTTCCACGATGGACGGGAAATGGTCGTTACCATGCAGATAAGTTTTTACCATATTCAATTTATAGAACTCTAAATGGAGCTATATTTGTATCAAACGTTGATGCTATGCTTTCATCCGGTATTCCATTGCGTGATGCGCTATTGAAAATTAAAGGTAGCTCTCGTAGTAAATGGTTGATTGAACGTATTGATGGTGCTTTGATTGGATTATCTCATGGTGAGGGTAATCTAGGGGCTGCACTCGATTCAAGTGGATATGACTTCCCTAGTGAAGATGCAATAATTAAATTATGCAGTGTTTTCGACACATCTAATAAGAGCGGATCGTTAACCAGTTTTAGTGACCGTTGGCAAGAGTCAACTATTTCGGCCTTAGAAAAGGCTAGTAAATCAATTCAGGTTATGGGGATGTTGGGGTGTGCATTCGGTATTATAGGTGTTTGCTTTATTCTCTCTCCATTAATTACAGCGATGTTTAATGTTTAGTATCTAAAGGGGTAGTTTATGAAAAGTATGAAGAAAGGTGTTTGGCAAATTGGTGATGGTGTCGGCGGTTGGGCAATGGGTATCGCAGGGCTTGTAGCTGTAGCCTCTATCATCGGTTGGGCAATGCTCAAGCCTAATACAGCATCTGAAATTCAGGGTATTACCACGATCATGCAGGAGATGCGTCAGCTACGAAACTCCACTGGTTATGGCACATCTGACTATGTACCAGCTCTTGCAGGATCACTTGGTAAATCCGTTACTGTTACTTCTGGTAAGCTTTATAATAAATCCGGTGGCGATATTACAGTTGTCGGTGCGGGAGTCGGGTTTACGGTTACTACAACAAAATTAAGTCAATCTGACTGCATCAAACTTGCTACAACGCTTAGCGGGGCTGATGTTACCACAACAAAAATCAATAATGGTTCTTCTTTCACTGGTGAAGTTCCTACTGTAAGTGCTCAAACAGCATGTACAGCGGGTAATACTAACAGCCTTGCTTTCACTACTAGCTCATAAAACAATATGAAAAGAAAGCTTAACGAAACTTTGTTCACCGATATTTATATTGGTGAACATTATATGGAGGTCAAGGGGTTGTTTGGTGCGGGCGTTCTGCTCGCACCTGCGCCTGATGATATTCTTGAAGATATTAATGAACTCAAGGATGTTTGTTATTCAAAACATAATGAAAGTGGGAGAACAGAGTTTTCTGTTCGACATGATGGTGTCATTTATCGTGTAACTCTATCAAAAAATACTATTGGTGAAATTAATTATGTAATTCGCCAAACTCAAAATAAAATCATTCCGGCTTCGGAAGTAGGCATACCTCCTTTTGTCTTAGATTTAATTGTTAATCCTTCGACTGTTGGACTTGTTTTAGTGTCAGGTAAAATGGGGGTAGGTAAAACAACAACGGCAGCCTCTGTTCTTAGTTTCAGAACTTCCCAAGCTGGAAGTCTTTCAGTTGCTATTGAAGATCCTATTGAAACTTTGCTCGATGGCCGTCATGGTGATGGTCGGTGCATACAGCTTGAAATCGGTGAGCACGAAGGGTATTCCTCTGCTTTAAAGAAAGCTATGCGAATGGGGGTTAGTAATCTATTAATCGGTGAAATTCGTGATGCTGATACTGCGCATGAAGCACTGAAAGCATCTATTAATGGGATGTTCGTAATTGCTACTATTCATGCAAATAGTATTATTGATGCTATAGAGCGATTTGATATTCTATGTTCAGAAAAGAATACTAACTCTAAATCTATTATTTCACGTTCTCTTTGTGCTGTTATGCACCAGACGATGGATTACGTGGAACGTAACGGTGCGGTAGTGGATAGAAATGTTAACATCACTGCATTTCATGCGCAGAATGAAAATGAGAGGCAAAAAATAAGAACTAAAATTTCATCTGGTGATTTTTTAGGGTTAAATGAAATTATTAAAAACCTCAATCAACAAAGAACAAACAATACGCGAGGGAATTATTAATGAAAAATATGAAAAAAGGCGTTTGGCAAATTGGTGATGGGGTAGGGGGATGGGCATTAGGTATTGCAGGTTTAGCTATGTTAGTTATCCCTACACTTTTTTATTTTTCAAACGACCAGTCATATTCTAATGCGGCGCAGCATGCAACAAGAGTTTCAAATGCTGCTGAGAAATTTATTTCTGATAATGCGGCTACTATATCTGCGGGGGCTACGCCTACAGCACCTTATGTTTTTAATACGCAAACTTTGATTGATAATGGTTATTTACCAACCGGGTTTGCTCCTAAAAACACCTTTAGTCAAGATTATCAAATAAGAGTTTTAGAGCCTACTGCTAACAAGTTTCAAACATTAGTTGTGACTATTAATGGTCAAGCCCTTAGTGATTCAGCAGCGCGTAAAATTGCTACACGAATTGGAGCCGATGGGGGCTTTGTTGATAAAGGTATCGCTAAAGGTTCTTTAGGCGCTTGGACTCAAGATTTGGCTGCGTTCGGTGTATCTCCTGGTAATGGACATATTGCTATCGCTCAGTTTTATAAAAACACCGTTAGTTCAAATGATTACCTGTATCGAAAGTCTGTGCCTGGTCATCCTGAACTAAACACTATGAGTACAGCCTTGAACATGGGGGGGAATGATGTTTCGCATGCAAAAAATATAGATGCATCAGGAAACGTCATTTCAAGCGCTACGGTACAGGGCGCGGCAGTTAACTCTACCGGAAACATGACTGCAACAGGTACTGTAACCGCGCAAACGACGAATACGGCTGGAGAAACGTATACGGGGGGATGGTTCCGTACTCGCGGTGATACTGGTTGGTATAGTGAGAAATGGGGTGGCGGTTTTCATATGACGGATTCTTCATGGATTCGCGCTTATCAAAACAAGGGTATTTATACAGGTGGTCAAGTTCAAGCTGGTACTGTTCAGTCCAATGGCCGTATGACTGCAAATGAGTTTTTGCAGATCAATGGAGTTGCCACTGCGGGGTGGGGATGTTCCCCAAATGGGCTTGTAGGTCGCGATGCAGCGGGTGGCATACTTTCCTGTCAATCCGGTGCGTGGGTAGGCACTAAACTTTTGGATAAAAACATCGTCACCGGAAACACTACATGCTCGTCTACTGCAATGTCTGTAGCGACTTGTCCTTCAGGTAAAACTATTGCTTCAGGCGGCTGGAGGCTAACTTGGTATGGCAGCGGTAACAACGCGCCTGATAGCTCGTACCCAAGAAATACAACCCAATGGGTGACTAATTCAAATGGCGATAATAACTGCTTCCAGTCTGTAGCAATGTGCGAATAACACACCTGTCAATCCGGTGCGTGGACTAAAACGCTCAAACTAACCAAAAGTACAATGTCGGCTAGCGCATTTGGTTATACGTCCGGGTGGACAACACAACAACATGATTTTTGCGCATTGTCATACTTCTACTTAGAAGATAATAGAAATCAACATTGCGAACTAAAAGAAGATCCGATCAACTCAGGAACTTGGCGGCTTCGTGCTGATGATGCGAGTTGCCGCGCTGTTTGCGTAGATTTTTAATCGTGGAATGTTTCTGTCAATCCGGTACGTGGAAATATTCAGGGGGAAGCACTGTACACACTGGCCTAATCGGTAATGGACAACAAATACCACTACCAAATGGCTTTATCCAAAACCAGTGTAGCTGGAGTGTTAGTAACAGTGAAAACCCCCACGGTTGGAAGCCTAATTACTTTGCTGGGCAGGTAGCGACTGCTGATGCAAACCGGATAGTAAAGTGTGGTTATTATGATGAATACAATTTTCACCCAGGAACAAACAGACCTGACCTGTCGGGTAAATGTAGTTTCATAATAAGCTGTTCGTAACTGTCAATCCGGTGTGTGGAAAAGCTCTAGCCTAGGATCATTTCAGCGCACTTATGGAAACAGCGCTTGTGGTGAGCATGGAGTCTCTAAAGCCGTGTGTCCTAGTGGTCAGCGTGTTATTTCAGGCGGCTGGACTTTATCTGGTTGGTCAGGAAACGACGGTAGAAACGCCCCCGATTCAAGCCAGCCTATAAGTGAAAATACATGGCAGATAGTTACCGGAGGAGGAAATAGTGGCGGACAGTGCTTACGTGCCGTTGCTTACTGCGCTGATAACTAACCTGTCAATCCGGTGTGTGGTCTGGAGCCGGTAATAGTCAGATCGTAAGTGCTACTGCTACCGCATGGCGTTTCCCATCTACAACCGCTTGGTGTCCAGCGGGAAAAAAAGTAGTTGGGGGTGGAGCCACCTGTAGTACGCCCGGAGGGTCGATATGGCTTGTGCATTCATTACCTATAGGAGACAACGGCTGGAGTGGTACTTGTGATACTACGCAAAAGCAAAATGCCTCAATTGTTGTTTATGCAACATGCCTTTGACCGTGGTCTAGACAGAGGCTTTTTATTAGGTTTGAGCTAACTGTCAATCCGGTGTGTGGCGTAGCGGTGATTCAAATTCAGGAAAATATACTTATCTTGGTGGTTTTTGGGGAGTTTATTCCGCTTCAAACCCCGGCACATCTACGCTTTGGGTTTTTGCTCAAGGCGGGAACAGCGCCGGGAGTGGTTCTTGCCGCAATGTATCCAGGCTTGAAGGTTATGTAGATAGTGCGTTGATAAGCGTGAATGCCGACAATAGTCCATCATTTGGTAAATCAGCTTTTATTAGCTTTGCAGTTCCTCCGGGATCTTCATTTCGTATCACTTCATACCCAACGGAAAACGTATCATGCGGTTCCGGTGTTTTCAGTGTGTATGGGTATCAATAATCCTGTCAATCCGGTACGTGGAAATCAAGCCAAGTTAAGTTCACCACACAGGTCTATAACATCGGGCAAAATGTTGTGGATCAATATATCGGTATACATGCGTACTGCTCATGGACATATCTGTTCAGCGCCCCTTTGGGTGGAACTCAAAAGGTATATAGTGACGGGAACAACGGCTGGAGAGTCACCAATACTCCTTATAACGGCTTCCAAACTGGCTCTACAGTTTCGGTGACTTGTCTTAATCTTCCCGGCGCTGGGATTTAACTGTCAATCCGGTGTGTGGGCTGGAGCAGGTAATAAGGCTATTGAACGTTTAACTTGGTCTATTAGCTCTGGTAACAACTACGGCGACGCATGCCAGGCTTCCCTCAATTCTAAAGGCTTAACGGCGCAAGGCTGGGTTGCCACTGGTTCTGATGCATGTACAGAAGATAACCAAATATGCACTGTCGATAATGTAAGATGTTTTGCGGTAAGGCTGAATTAACTAGCCTGTCAATCCGGTGTGTGGTCTGGCGGCGCTAAAATTAACTCCAGTGCCTGTCAATGGGTGTCGTCACCTGATGCCTGGGTGAATCCGGGTAAAAGGCAATTCTATAAAACTGCAACATGCCCCGCTGGTTCAGTTCAGTCTGGTAGTAGATTCATGATCTGGCCTGGCGCATTAGATGATGAACACGTTGATGTTCTTTGCTGCCCTTTCAGCTAACTGTCAATCCGGTGCGTGGGCATCCAGCACAAACTACAACGGAAGTTACTCTTCACTCGGAGCATTTATTTCAACTTACACATCGGTTAACGGCACTGGACGTCCAATGACAGTTTATGCTTCTGGTGGCGTTTCTACTGTAGATAGAAAAATTAAAGACGGCGACAATTGCCGTAATACTTGGGATCTTACAGGAATAGTTGATGGTCGTATCATTACATCCGCTGGTACAGCTAACTCAGACTGGAGCAAATCTGGCTCTATAAATTTTATAATTCCGGCTGGCGCGACGTTCAGTATAACGTCAAGCCCATTACCCTCATATGGATGCTCCCCCGGTAGCTTTAGTCTCGTTACTTACTACTGATCGGCGGTTAATTTACCGCCCCGTTCAGCACCTTACATCCCTGTCAATCCGGTACGTGGAAAAACAACGGAATAGGCAGTCGTAATGTGGTAAATGGCAATCAGGCATGCGGTAGTGGCCAATATTCGAAAGCATACTGTCCGTCAGGATCGCAAATGATTAGTGGCGGGTACTCTCTCACTCGCTGGAGCGGTGGAAGCGGCTGGAACTCTCCAGATGATAGCAGACCATCACTAAATGAAAATGCGTGGCTCATCTATACTGGTGGTGGTGTAACTGGAGGCACATGTATGACAGCTATTGCGTTGTGTACTTCAAACTAAAATTTATCTGTCAATCCGGTGTGTGGCAATCATTCCAAAACAAATTCTCTATACAGGCTTTTAATGTGGGGAAGAACATCACTGATAAGGATATTGGAACCCATGCTTATTGCTCATGGACGCACTTGAACGGTTCACCTTTTGGCGGCTTTCAAAAGGTATATGCAGATAGTTCAAATCGCTGGTTTGTTACCAATACAAGATGGGGAGATTACGAATCAGGAGGAACAATCACTGTCACTTGCTTAAATCTACCAGGTGCTGGGATTTAACTGTCAATCCGGTGTGTGGGCAAAACCCTCTTACAGAATCCCATGCAGGGATACACGAACAGGCCAGCCGATTAGAAATGCCAATATTAAGGCCACTGGTTCTGGGCGTGGCGACCCACTTGCTGATGATATATATGTGTCATGTGATAGGGAGGGATTTATGTCCGTGATAATGGGTATAGGGTATTGATTTTACAGCGCATGTCACTACTTTTTGGCTGTTTGCATTACTGGAAACGAAACACGCTGAACGTGCCGTAATCGCAACCGTAGCTCATCATTCCATTCGATGCGATTGTGAACGTAGAGCCATTCGGAACGTCAAAAACAATGCTACCACTTTTACCCCACTGTGAGTTTCCGTCTACCGAATTTGCGACGGTGTAGCCGCCAACTGAGGCTGTCAGTGAAAACGTATTTGCACAGTTATCTGAGTTACCAAAGTTGATTTTTTGGGGGGGAGGATTGCCTCCCCAGGCATAGATTTTAAACTGTTTTCCAGTTGTGTTGCTGCTACTAAAAACGCCTTTAAACGCTCCGAGAGAGGTGTAAATGCCATCAGATGGAGAGGGGGAACGCCAGGCACCGGATTGACAGGTAAATTCAGCACGTAGGTGTGTAACCGATTACTCTCCAGTAGTAACCTTCAACTGGATAATCGTCGTTAGTCACTAGCATGCCGGAACTCGATAAATTGTAAGCACCCATATCACCTCCGCGTACACCGTTTTTCGGCATATTAATTGCGGTAACAGTTGCACTAAATGCGGCGGTCATATAGTGCGGAAATGATTCATAACGCGAGCCATCATTACCAAGAGCGCCGCCCTGTCCCCATTGTTCGATAAGACCAGTTCGGGGATTACATGACCAGCCGTTCTTGCCTAATTGCACAATCATATCTCCGCTTTTCCACACGCCGGATTGACAGGTTAGCTAAATGGGCAGCAATACACATCAACATGCTCATCATCTAAGGCTTTAGGCCATAACATGAATCGACTTCCTGTTTGAACAAATCCCACAGGACATAAAGCAGTTTTATAAAACTGTCGCTGTCCTGGATTTACCCACGCATCAGGTGAAACTATCCACTGACAAGCGGAATTGTTTATCTTTCCAGCACCGCGCCACACGCCGGATTGACAGTTACCTTGCGCACATTGCATAAGCTGCAAAACAGTTGTTATTTGAACCAGCCCCTGTGACTACCCATCTGTTATTAGCTACATCGGGATAACTGCCGTCAGGGGCGTTGTAGGCATTACTGGCATTGCCTGAGAAATAGGTCAGGTTATATCCGCCAGATAACAACCGATTACCAGCCGGACATGCAGCATATGAGTAGGTTTTATTGCAGCCACTGGCACCAATAACAACGAAACTCTCTATATCTGAACGGGCTGATTTCCACACGCCGGATTGACAGTTAGCTAAATGGACAGCAATACGCATCGACATGCTCATCGTCAACGCTCTTAGATACGCCGAACATTCGCGTGCCGGTCATTACATAGCCAGCAGGACAAATCACAGGTTTGTACGTTACATCACCGCCAGCACCACCTGCAAAATAGTTGTACGCCACTGGCGACTCGAACCAGGCACAACCTTGAATACTAACTTTGCCGCCACCGCTCCACACGCCGGATTGACAGATTAATTAATTCAGTCTGACTGCAAAACATCTAACGTTGTCTATAGTGCAAGTCTGGTTATCTTCTGTACAAGCATCAGATCCAGTGGCGATCCAACCTTGTGCCGTTAACCCGCTCGAATTCAAGGAAGTCTGGCAAATATCGCCGTAGTTATTCCCTGAATTTACTGACCATGTGTAACGCTGTATTTTTTTTTCCCCAGAATTAGCCCACACACCGGATTGACAGGATTATTGCATTTTTCTCTGAAGGCTTTATTTTCTTCACCTTTTTAGGAGTAATGATGTCTTCCGTTGCGCGTATTAGAAAAATGCCCCTCAGTCGTGGCCTCGATAAATATTACGAATCAGTATCCGTTCATAAAAAGGGTCACCTTCAGGAGTTTTACCGAACCAACGTCATTAAGCGCCACCCACTGGCCAGCAGGAATATGGACGAAATCACCACGGTTGATATTGCCGCCTACCGTGATGAAAGACTGACCCAGCGCAACCCCAGGACGGGGAACCCTATCACCGGTAATACAGTAAGACTTGAGCTGGCGCTATTGTCATCGCTTTTCGGTATTGCACGTGTGGAATGGGGAACCTGCCGTAGCAATCCGGTCGAATTAGTGCGTAAACCAAAAGTATCAAAAGGTCGTGATCGCCGCCTGACATCCACTGAAGAGCGCAGACTGTCCCGGTATTTCCGCGAGCGAAACTTAATGCTGTATATAATCTTTCATCTCGCGCTGGAAACGGCCATGCGTCAGGGTGAAATCCTTAACCTGAAATGGGAATATATTGACCTGCAGCATGGCGTAGCACACCTGCCAGACACCAAGAATGGGTCATCGCGTGACGTCCCCCTCTCACGTAAGGCACGCAATCTACTTCAGATGATGCCGGCCCTGCTCAAAGGTAAAGTATTTTCATATACGTCATCCGGTTTCAAAAGCGCCTGGCGGCTCGCCCTCAAGGCCCTCACGATCGAAAATCTGCATTTTCATGATCTTCGACACGAGGCCATCAGTCGCTTTTTCGAGCTCGGTACACTGAACGTTATGGAAGTCGCTGCCATTTCGGGTCATCGGTCGATGAATATGCTTAAACGCTACACCCATCTGAGAGCCTACCAACTGGTCAGCAAGCTGGACGCGCGACGGCGCCAGACTCAAAAGATTGCCCCCTACTTCGTACCCTATCCCGCACTGGTAGAACAGGATTGCGGAAGTACTGGTGACATAAGAGTGATGCTATGCGACTTTGAAAACTTAATGGTGTCGGCGCCGACCCGCGAACTTGCTCTGACCCGCGCCAGCGAACTGCTACTGCGCACTCTGGCACTTGCAGCCCAGCGCGGCGAACGAGTCCCTGCACCAGGGGAACTCCCCATCAAGACAAACGACCACATCATGATTTGTCCGCTTAACCCCGCCCAGGCTCTCTCGGCCCGGGCGTAACCTTTATCCTGGAGGGACTGTGTATCTGATTATCCTTTCAGCAGTACCACTGACATTACTGCTGTATTGCCCGGTAATGACAATCGTTAGTGCCGTGACGCCCTGGAAAGGGTTTCGTGCGGCCTCGGTTCGTCACCGAAAGAAGCATTACACTACCCTGCACCTTTCGACATTTGACCGGGTTGGTCATCTTAATCTTCGTCGTGCAGCGCGCTTTCACCGTAGTTTTCTTGCCACGTTGCAACTGACGTTACAAAGGAACAGCGCCCCCGTGTACTTCACATCCCATTTGATGCGCCCGGCACACATGAAAAGCATGACCGTACTGATGGGAAAAATGGACGATACACACCGCTGGCGCTGCGCCACAGTCTCAATTCCTGCTGTCGTCAGAAATGGGATACGCCTGCAAACATTGATACAGGAGTGGCGCTGGATAACCGTACCTGAAACCGGCGTGCTTGTGCTTATTCGACCGCGCCGGAATGTGCGTTAAAACCAAGCGCACTAACGCAATCAGAATGCACACGCAAACGCAGTCGATCTACACGATCGAATTAACTCGTTATACATGCGCGACACGATTAATTATTCTTTAACTCACTGAACCGCAAGATGTAATTTTACTTAAGGGGGCCACGTGGCAAACAGTCTTACCGCGATTTTCACCTCGCTTCTGGCGCTCCCCGACCTTGATCGGAATAGGATTGCAGAACTGCTTCAGCGCAATGAAAAGAAGCCTATGCAGACCACATCACTCCGAATGAGGCCCGGCACCCGCCAGTTGATTGATGAGTTGTCAGGCAAGATTGGGATATCTCAATCGGAGCTACTGAATCTGGTTATAGAAGGTTCTCTGCGCGATATTTTCCTGCCGTTCAGCAATACCGCGCTTAGTATCATCGATCGCTTTGAAGTGCTGATGCAGGCACATGAGCTTAACCCGACTGATATCGCAGAGTTGCTTTCATCATGGAATGTTCGGGTGAGCGTACTGCAGGACAGGGAACGAACGATGGACTATCTGTCCACTCCGCTCCTGCAGGCGCTCGCTCAGTGGTTTTTCGTTTCACCGGACTGGTTGTTAGGCAGGAATGTTCCAACGGTCGACACCACCCTGGTTCAACATCAATGGCCACAAACGGAAGATGCCTTACGGAAGATGATAATTCCTTCAGATGAGAATAATAATGACAGCGTTATTTTCTGGACGACCGAAAATACAGGTGAGGATGAATATCAGGAACGAACCGGCATATTAATTAAGAAGAAAATTGCTTCATCGCAGCTGACATATTTCCCGGTGTTATCCATTATTCCGCTCGTTCTGGACAAAGAGCAAAAATACTGGAAAGAACGCCTCCTCAGGGAACATGCCGCAACAGGCACTCTGCGCACCGTCACGGTCAGCAAGGGACTATCCACAGCGCTTGAACAAGGAATAACGCTACCCGCACTTATATTCAGACAGCTTTAAACCACGCAGAAATATTGAATTAAAAAAGAAAAAGAAATTTTTGATGCTGCCGCATCAGGACTTTCTTTTGCCCAAAATCCAGACCTGACTACAGGAAATTTAATGATGAAAAAGACTTACATTGCAAAAACACTGATTTCTTCCGCCGTCATGATGACTTTTCATGCAGGTGCAGCAACCTCCTACATGGAAGCCCGCAGCGATGCCATGGGGGGCACCGGCGTGGCCTCTGCACACTACGGCACTGCCGCCTTATCCAATCCGGCACTCCTGACGAAGTTTGGCGCGAATGATGACTTCAGTCTGGTGCTGCCGTCTGTGGGTGTCCAGGTGGCAGACCCCGATAAGGCCATTGATACTGCCGATGACGTGAAAGATCTGTGGAACAATTTTGACAATGCTGTCGACAGCCAAAGCGGTGTTAGCGAAAGCGCTGCCGCGTTACGCAATAAGCTGGAAGATTTGAAAGATGTGAAGGCAAATGGGCAGGTCGGGGCATCTGTTATTGCCACCACCCCGAATAAAGTACTCCCATTTGCTGTTGTCGTGAAATCATGGGGCACCGTTTCCGTAAACGGCACGGTCAGCGACCACGATCTGCAGTATCTCGACAAAATCGCCAGCGGGGCCATACCAGCAGATGCGGTAGACAAAGATGCACTAACGTCCCGTGCCTATGGTCGGGCGGCCGTTATCACCGACGTAGGTGTAGCTATGGCGCATGAATTTGAAACGGCAGGACACAGTTGGTCCCTGGGCATTACGCCCAAGTATCAGCGAATCGATCTTTTCAATTACAGCGCAACGGTAAACGACTTCGACAAAAATGACGTGAACTCAGACGATTACCGCAACACCAAAACCGGATTTAACGCCGACATAGGTCTGGCCACAAACCTCGGAGATAACTGGATGCTGGGTCTGGCGGTACAGAACATCATTGCCTGCAGTGTTGACACTAAAGAAGTGAACGGCGAGAAAGAAACGTTCAAAGTGAAACCTCAGGCCACTGCTGGCGTCGCCTGGAGCAACAACATCCTGACCACCGCACTCGATGTGGATCTGACCGAAGCCAGCCGTTTTGAGCGAGATGACAAACGCCAGTTCGCCAGTGTAGGGGCTGAGCTGAACGCCTGGAGCTGGATGCAGGTCCGTGCTGGCTATCGCCAGAACATGGTCTCCAGCGAGGGTAACGCCTTCACCGCTGGTCTGGGCTTCTCTCCGTTTGATGTTGTACATCTGGACCTTACCGGTATAGCCGGAACTGATCGTACCTACGGCGCTGTTGCGCAGTTGCAGTTCACGTTCTGATAATCACTGGGAAGCCCGCAATGGGCTTCCTCTGCCGTTTACTTCCGATCAATATTTCTACCGTCTGCAAAACTCCGTCGCCCTGAATCTTCTGGCCTTAACCTCAGTCGCCCTCCCGGCAAGGTAACTACTATGAACTACTTAATTCTTCCCGGCGTGCTGGCTATCTCCCTTCTTGCCGGCTGCCAGCCTTGGAGTCCACCATCGACACCTCCAGCTTCAGTATCTCCCGACCGCTACGGTGCAGCATCATCTGTCGCCGTTGCCCGTCACACGCAATATCAGATGTGGAATAACGGTCTTTGGTCCGGTTCGAAAAATGCGCCATCTCCCATGGAAATAATACGTACTAACAGTGCTGAGGTTTCCTTCGACTGGGAAGGTGATGCTGTGGAGTTACTGGCTGAACTGGCGCGTGCACGAGGCCTGCAATTCAACTACAGCGGCGTGCGTCTGCCCCTACCCGTAACGCTACACGTTCGGGGTATGACGTTCAGCAACGTGCTGCGCGTGATTGAAGCGCAGACAGCATGGCGAGCTACCCTGAATCAGTATCCGGGACTGCTCCAGCTCAACTTCATGCAACCGGAGACCAGTAAGAAATGAAAGGCTTTCTCTTATTACTTTTCCCTGTACTGCTCCTGACCGGTTGTGCCACCGATCGTCCTGCGTCACCAACAGATGCGAGTGTGTCTCCACCAGATATGCAGGCCTGGCTCAATCCGGAGCGACAGAGACCTGACAGTATTTCCGAAACTCGCTGGCAGATGCTTACTGATGCTGGCAGAACACTGGGATTTCGAGGGGGTAAATCTCAGCGGGCGTGGGAGTTGACCCAGGCGCTAAATGCCCGAGAGTCAACCCTCAACGCCCTTTACGATTTCCGGCCGCTTATCAGCCCTGAGGGCTGGCTGCCGCCGGTTATCGATGAAGCGCAGGACGTTGCACGCATCACTCCTGATCAAATCCGCACCGCCTCAAAGGTCTGGACCATTATCCGACCGGAGAGATTTGTCAGTAACCCGCCCAGTTGGCGCAGTTGGTTACTTCGCGGGCTGGCCACCACGGCAACCCCGGGCACAGAAGGGCTGGTCGTACCGGAAGACAGCTCTCAGAGAAAGGTATGGGAAGACGCGCTGAAAAAAGGCTGGCAGGAAGGTCGCGAAAATGCCGATCTGACCCTTGAAGCCAGTATGAATCAGCTCACCCGTGATTATCGGGGCATGATGCTTTACTCCCTGCTCTGGCGTCGGGGAATGATTTCCCGACCGGAAGTTACCGAACAACAGCAGACTGTGACCGGCAGTGGGCAGAAACTCATTACTGGCGATCGCGTACGCCGACTCAAATCACATGCGTCGTTTGAGCTCCAGAAGTCCCGCTGGCGCCCGTCTGTTACCATTCAGTGAGGAGTTTTCTCGTGAACACATCTGTTATCCCGGATAAGTTCGGGATTTTTCCATTTAGTGGTGCCTTCACAGCCGACGAGTTCAGGGCATTTTTTGCCTGGTGCTCAGCACAAGCTGTAAGTGACGTGGACCTGGTCGGTGGATCTCCCGTTTCCGTTAGCCGTTACGGTCGGCGTGAGAGAGTCTCCGACACCGTACTGCCGAATACCATGCTGGGAAATATGCTTGATGACCTGCTGGGACCAGAAGTGCGCCCTAGAGTGCAGGGTGGTAAACCGTCGGACAGAGCCATCCAGATCGACGGCGACATGCACGGGCGTTATGGCCTGAAACGGGGTGAACGCGTGCGACTGCGCGCGCACATTATTCAGGGAACCTCTGCCCGGGAAGAAAAGGCATTATCCGTCACTCTGCGCGTGATCCCACACATCATTCCCGACTTTCTGAAGATGGGTATAGAGCCTGATCTGGCAGCCTCCATGTTGCCAAAAACCGGGCTGGGTCTCATCTGCGGCGAAACAGGTTCCGGAAAATCAACACTTCAGGCGGCGTTGTATCGACACTGTCAGAACACTCAACCTGACCGCAAGATTGTGACCTACGAAGATCCGGTTGAGTACATTCTTGGCCGTCCCGATGACCTTTTGCCACCGCATCAGGCTCAGGTAGGCCGTGACGTGGCAAGTTTTGCAGATGGGCTTCGCTCCGCCATGCGCCGTAACCCGGAGATCATCGGTATCGGGGAGATCCGTGATACTGAAACAGCAGAAGCCTCTGTTCAGGCCGGGGAAAGCGGACACATGACTATCGGGACTCTGCACTCAAAGTCACCGGGTGAAACCCTGAACCGATTACTTGGTTTGTTCCCGCCTCAGATTCGAGACGCGCGCGCGTGGGAGCTTCTTGGTATGTTGCGTTTCATCGCAGTCCAGGTACTTGTCAAAACAACTGATGGCAAACGTCGTGCCCTTCGGGAATACATCGTATTCGACGATGACTTACGCGACGCGCTTCAGAATATCCCGTCAGAAAAGTGGCCGGCGCACATCGACACCATTCTGAGGATGGAAAAGCGGCGTATTGTCGATCAGGTGCGGGAAGGTTTCGTAACAGGTGACATAGACAGAGATGAAGCGGCGCTCTATCTGTCAGGTAAGGAACTAACGCAATGAAACGAGAAGGGTTCTGGCGTTATGCCACTCCGCCGGTCAGCTTTTTTGGTATTCCGCTGCCGTTCCTGCTGCTGTATCTGGTTTGGTTTCGCTGGCCATCCATGAACACGCTGTATATCTGTTCCGCCATTCTGGGATTCTTTGTTGCACTGAATTTCTTTGGCTGGAGTATACGAGCCATCTGCCTGCGCGTGGTTAGTACCTTCAGAGGAAAGATTGCCTCCGGTCGTCCCTGGTGGTACCGACATTTCATTGAAAAGCCGAGAGACTGGACCGGGTTGTGAAGTTGTTAGGAATATAAAAACGAATATAGTGAGGAAAATTATGATAATTAACCTGTGTAAAAAAACAATGTCGCTCATCGACAAAAAAAGATATGAGCTATTTAATCGCACTCAATACCCCGCAAACCGAGAAGAAATGGTTAAACTGGTAATTCAGAAAGGTTTAGAAAGCCTTACCCTGGAAAGTTTAGATGGAATGATAAACATATCAGGTTTACACCACCCCGGAGTTTTCTTCTATAATAAGCTTGACGTTGAATTGCGTGGAATACTCTGGAGACCTGATCCGAATGAATGTGCATCCATACTGAAAGAGATGGCTCCTTGTTTTGTTGCAGTTTTTGGGAAACCGGGTTCCGGCGTCACAACTTTGATTAACGAGATAGCAACTCTTTCAGACCAAGGATTGATGGTCTGTGATGGAAAACCAAATAATATAAACATATCTATAGGCGTAAATGCTTTTCTCAATAAAAGAAGTGTACTGACAGCTGTGACAGCCATTGGAATTAATGATGTTATTGCTGAATTATCTCATCATTCACTTTTTATTATGCCGGACGGCAAAAAGATCATATAAACATCTCATTAAGTAACCCTGTAAAACACAAAATCAAAGATATTTATTTTCACCAGACTTCTATTGGATGATGTGATTATGTCTTTAATTCATCTTTATGGGTTTGTATCCCTGGGATTTATATCTCTTTTAATTCTGTCATTTATGCAGTCAAAAAATCTTTTAAATATGAAGTTGAACCATCATAAGTCAATATCAGAAATATCAGCAGCAACTGCATCTGAGACGAATGCTTGCGTTTTCTGTCACTGCTTCTGCCCACCGGATATGCCTTTCCGGATTATCTCTGCGACTGAATGAACCCCTTACCGTAACGCATCTTCCCGCGTTATCCCATTCGCCTCCGCCCTGGAGCAAGGTCATGAAAAAGAATCACCGCGTATGGCTTGCCGTGCCTCATGAAGAGAAGGATGAAGCCATCAATGCCCACCCACGTTTCAGCAATGGTCAGAAAGCCCTTGAATGGGACAATGAACACCGGCTCTGGTATGCCCAACCAGGTGCCGAGCTGAGCAGGTTCGAACGATGGATGCCCCGGCCACACGAACTGTCGATGAATGCAGATGATCCGGTAACAGAGTTTGCACAAAAACTCGAAGAAGCAGGGCTGATTGTTAAAGGGGTGCCCGTGATGGATGGCAGCCTTCAGCGTGTACCGACAAAACAGGACAAAAAGGGTTCCAAAAGCGGAGCTTACAAAGCATACCTGGATGGGCGCCCTGCCGGATGGTACCGCGATTATCGCAGCGCCGACGCAAAACCAACGCAGTGGGTGTTTTCAGGTGGTGGCGAGATGGACCCGCTTGCGCGCCTTCATCTCCGGGCTCACGCCCAGCAAACCCGTGAAGACAATGCGCGTGCTCTTGAGCAGCAGTATAAACGTCAGGCGGAATATGCCGCCCGATACGTTGACCGGTACCCACAGGCTACATCAAACGCCTACCTGACCCGCAAGGGAGTAGAGGCCGCTCCGGGTATAAGAATCAACGATAAGCAAGAGCTTGTTATCCCCTTCAGCAACGCGCATGGCGACATTCGCTCTTACCAGCGTATTCCTCTTACCGGTGGGAAAGACGCCCGGATTCTTAAAGACAGTGAAAAAACAGGTAACTGGTTTGCTCTGGGGACCCCGCAGAATGGCCAGCCGCTGCTGTTTGCTGAAGGATATGCAACAGCAGCCTCCATACATGAGGCATCAGGTCTGCCGGTACTGATGACTATTGATGCAGGAAACATGATTGCCGTTGGTCAGAACGCCCGTGCCGTCTGGCCTGACAGTCAGTTTATCTTCTGCGCAGACAACGACCATCAGTTAAAAAACCCGTTGACTGGTGAGCCTGAGAATAAAGGCATCCTAAGTGCCACCAGGGCCGCCGAACTGACGAACGGTGAAGTAATAGCCCCAGCATTTACACCGGCAGAGCTTGAACAAAACCTTACTGACTTCAACGATTTGATCCTCAGTAGAGGAAAAGACCTCGCCAGGCATCTCATCAATGTTCAGCTTCACGCTATGGGGATAGAAACCCCATTCAACACAAACTCACAAACCCGTAACGCCTTTGTAGAAGGCGGTCTTGTCTTCACCCCTGTTCAGGAAACTGCTATGGATAATCATGAATCTCCGGATATCGCACATATATCCGATAATGACATCGTCCGTGAACATACCGTTAGTAAGTTGGCCGAGGCCACTGCAGCAGAAAAACCAGCGACGGAGGCACCAGCGCAGCCTCCAGAAAACCAGACATCACAGAAAGTCGGGCGTGAAACGATAACATTGTTTCATGGTTCACCTGCCACCTTCAGTGCCATTGATTCTGAAAAAATAGGATTAGGTCAAAATCTGGTGGGGAAAGGTTTTTATACTGACACGTCTATTTTAGGCGTGCAGTATGTGATGGAGGAAATAAATCATAAGGACTTTCACATATATGAATTAGAGATCCCTTCTAAATCTGTTGTTTTAGATCGTTGGGATAATTCCACATTAACAGATGAACTACGGGAACGAATCAGAGAAGCTGGAAAATCGGGGCATCAGCAACTCAATGAAAGCGAAAATGTTTCTCGCTCAGAGATCGGAAATAAACTCGCTGACAGCAAGGCGATAGATGACACCTTTCTTAACTTCGCCAGCAGCCCTCAGGGGATGAGCATTCTGAAAGAGGCAGGCGTTGATGCATTAAAAGACAATAGTTATGTCGCTATTATCAATACGGATTTAATTGATAATATTCGTTTGCGCTCTGCAGGTGGAAATATAAAAGCAGAAATGACGCAATATATAGACAAGGCATTAAGTAACGTTGCTCAGGATGCTTCGAGATTGTCAGAGATATTGCAAAAGGAACAGAATATTTCAATACATTATGAAGCCATCCGTTCTGAACTAATAAATCTGACAGTGGCTCAAAACCGGCCCGATGAAGCTGAAAGGTTGACGGCTCTACTTACACATACATTCGTTGAAACTATTGATAGTCCCCCTGATAGAAAAACAAATATTACCCCCTTAAACCGACTATATGCGGAGGCAATAAGAAGCCTTGACCTGAATCATGATAATAGCGCTGCGCCACTGGGCCGCATTATTGATAGTGCTGTCGTAAACATAAACCCTGACCAGAAATTCGTTGCAGAACCCAATAAACCAGAGCCGGCAACTCCTGCCAACGAACAGAATCCCGCGCCGACTGAGCCGGAACAACCTCAACCTGCAGATGTACACGATGAGCCATCCCCCATGCCCCCAATAGAAGCTGACGTTTTAATTCCTGATACGCAGAACAACCCTGATGGGACGCTCGGGACATCTCCCGATGATTCCAGTCAGAGTAGCCAGAGCGTCGTCGAAGCAGGGTCGCATACACCGTTACCTGACCTGGATGATTATGCAGACATACGCGCGCAAATGGACGACCCACAGTTTGGTGAATGGATGCACAGTCAGTCTGATGACTTACCCCCTATGCCTGCTCAGGAACAACTTACAGCCCATGAACGGCAGGAAACGGATAAACAGGCTGTAAAACCTGAGGCGGCGTTACATGATAAAAACGCGGAGCCCCCGGCACCGATCTCGTCTGAATTGCCAATCCCTCCACAGTCCCCTGGAGTACCATCAACCGGGAAAAAACAGGAACAAACTCAGACAGCCGATGCAGAGGCAGACATTCCAGAGCCGAAACCGAACTGGGCGAAAACGGCAGAGAATGAGGTGAATGAAGCGGATGGACTTGTCTATGGGCCTCGTAGACCGGAACCGCTGCAACGTGAAGATCTGGATAAAATCATCAAAGCCCTGTCAACGGAAGAGCAGCGCGACAACACGGTGCTCTACCGCCTCGACGGGGAAGATGCCTTTCGCGATCTCGGCAACCGCCTCGAAATGTGTAACGGTGCAAGTCAGGACAAACGAAGGGTACTCGCCGCGCTGGCGGTTGCATCACGTTTTTACGGCGGCGTGGTGGAGCTAACCGGCAGTACGGAGTTTAAAGAGCAGGCTATGCGTCTTATTATCGAAAATGACCTCGATATCCGCATGAAGTTGCCTGCGCAGCGCGCGCAACTTGAGGCACTTCGGCAACAGATGGGGACGACCAGTGATTCAATCACAACGCATATACCTACGCCGGATCTGAATCGGCAGACACCATCACCTGATGCCGCACCGCCACTGTCATCGGCAACAGCCGCACCTGAAGCTGTTTCCTCTAACGCGCCTGGCACACCAACACCCCCTGCATCACCAAACCCGGTATCACAGGCACAAGAACCCGGCACGCCTCAGCCTGCGTTTTCAACCTCTACTGAGGCTGTCGCGTCAAAGGCTGCCGACAGTATCCGGGTCCCGGAAATGCCCGCTGAGCCAGCGCCCTCCACACTGAAACCAGGGCAGAGCATCACGGCGGTATTGAAAAACTTTGGCGAGGCGACCTACGAAAATAAAGAGCAAAAGGGTGGGAGCTTCTTTATCGAGCTACAGAACCGTGGAGGGAGTCATACCTACTGGGGGCAGGATTTAAGAGAACTTATAGAAAACCACAAAACCGGTGATGTGGTTACACTGACGCTTAACTCCCGTGACAGCTGGCATGTACCAGGAGAGGAAAATGGACGCGTAAAAAATAACTGGTCATTGACGTCCGCTTCGACTGGCCTTGCCGTGGCGCACGATCGGCCAGAGCAGGGGCAACCCCTGCAAGTTTTTCCGGTCGATACGTTTGGCCGTCTCACTCAGCAAATCCGTCAGGCCTGGCCCGAGTACACCACAGACCTGAAGCTGCCACCTCGCCTGGAAGAACGTCAGTTTTATCTGGGTGAAGACAGACACCCGGTGAAGTCACCGGTAGCTGCAGCAAGCATTTTGCCACCATCCACAGACGCCCCGGACAGGTTGATACCCGTTATGGCCTCTATGGACACACAGTCAAACCAGTTAGACCTGCTGCTTGTACAGTCAGCGGGGGAACATCTGCAGGGTATGGTGCGACTGGATGGCACACTGTATCCGGCACTGGCCACACCAACCACCGACAATAGTCAGTTGGTTATCAATGCAATCACCGACGACGGTCCCCGCTTTGCGGGTTACGGACAGGCGGTGAATTTCGAACCCGACGGCACTACCCGTGCCGCTCCTCAGTTGATGACGTTCCACCTGAAAGGTCGGGAAGAGGACACACCGCTTCCCGCCCGACTCTACACACCGGAAAAACAGGCAGACACCCTGTTCCAGCGTCTTGGTTTTGAACAGACCTGGAAACAATGGGATGACGCACGAAAGCCGGAGGGCAGACAGGAAAAAACGCTTCATCAGGAACACTCCCACAGCCCCGGCCGCTAAGCCGATAAGGAGAGAGAATGCGATATCAAATGCTTAAAGCCGGACTCTTGTCCGGCTTCATGCTTTTATCTACCGCCGCTACGGCGGCGACCTGCCGAGCAGGAAGTGCCGCTGAAGCGGGTAGTCAGGCTGGTTATGAGCGGGCCAGGGCGGCCGCAACAGCCTGGGAACAGCGCGAAAGCAATGTCTCATCCTCCCTGCAGTCCTGTCTGTCCCGTATCAAGAGCGTCAAAGTGAGCCTGCCGCAATTCCCCGGGCTCGATGAAATCATTTCTCAACTGGAAAATAAGGTCTGCGAAGCTGCCCTTGATAAGGTCAACGAACAGATTCCAGACAATATCGATCCCTGGAAAAACTTCAACTCCCGAAACCTATGACAAAACTGACTCAACCGGCCCCCCCTGCAAAGGGGCGGGCCTCCTCCGCTACGGAGGATCCGCTGAACGACGCCGTAAAAATGATGATCACGGCAGAAAAGCGCCAAAAAATGGCACCAGAGCTGATGAAGAGTAATCTCCGACTGGGGACTGGCCTACTTATCAGCATAATACTCAACGCCGGTTTAACCTGGGCTCTGATACAACAGCCACGGGATTACTTTGCCACCGACAGCGGACGCCTGGTTCGCCTGGCTCCCACATCCGAACCGGCATGGAGCCAGGACGATGCAATCGCCTTTGGCAGCAAGGCTCTGATGCGAGCCTTTAACCTGGACTTCGTTCACTATCGTGAGCAGGTATCTTCCACGGCCTCGCTGTTCTCTGAAGAAGGGCACGCCAGTTACATCCAGGCGCTTACTAACTCCAATATCTATGATGCCCTGAAGCGTGAACGTATGAACCTTACCGGCTCCGTTGGGGCTGGTGTCGTCATCCGGCGTGGACGCCTGTCTGACGGAACCTGGTTCTGGACTATGCAATATCCGGTACGTCTGCGTCTGGTTGGTCAGACAACCAGCAAGCCCGAACAGCCGTTTGTTTTCGAAATCACCATCCAGCGCGTAGATCCACGACAGAAACCTGTCGGGATGGAAATCCGCCAGATGATCTCACGCAACGCCCCCCGCAACCTCTGAGGCTCCCGCCATGAAACTTCGTTATCTCATGACCACCCTACTGCTGTGTGGTCCGGCTCTCGCAGCCGCTGCTGACAATACTGGCTGGCAGAACGCCAGGACACCTGGCGCAACAAGTGCAGCTCCAGCCCAGCAAGGTGCTGAACCACATACAACGGACGTACCCGCAACCCGGATTAGTGGGGAGTTACCGGCACCAGGACAAAGCTCACCGCTGGTAGACGAAGCGGCAAGCATGGACTCGCCTCTGTCAGCGGATGAGATACGCGAACTGCGTCTGCGACTGACAGACAACGAGCGGTCGGTAAATGCCCCAATGATAAGCGTGGTTCCGCGCATCAGTTCGTTAACCCTTAATCTTTCACCAGGAGCCAGTATCCCGTTGGTACGTACGGCCATGAACAACCAGAGCGTCGTTACCCTGACAGACATCAGTGGTGCGCCGTGGCCACAGTCGGATCCGCCGATTAATGCCAGTCCGAAGAGTTTTGACGTGAAATTCAATGCTGGCACCAACATGCTGGCGATAACCCCGCTGCGTCCGTGGGCGGCAGGGAACATTTCCGTGTATCTGAAGGGACTCGATGTTCCGATCATGATTAACGTGACAAGTGGTGAGACTGACACCCGCACAGCCAGCCAGGAGATCGACAGCCGGCTGGATTTACGTGTCCCACGCCTGGGGCCTGGCACCGCACTCCCCGGCGTGACCGTCGATAAAATCGCACTCCACAGTGCCACTTTGCAGGCCTTTCTGGATGGCACGCCACCGAAAGATGCCCGTCGCCTGAAATTCCAGGGCAACGTTCCAGACACCATCATCTGGCAAAGCGGTGATGATCTGATGGTTCGTTCCCGGGCAATGCTTCGCGATGAGTTTGAACAGACACTTTCTTCAGCGGACGGCACACATCTCTGGAAACTCCCCCTCACCCCGTTACTGACCTTCTCAGTGAACGGGAAATCCGTTAACGTCACGCCGGAGCTTCAGTAATGAGCGCAGAACAGGATGCCGGAAATAACGGCAAAAAACTTATTTCAATAATCGGATTTGGAGCCCTAGCTTTACTGACTGCCGGTTACTGGTTAGTGTCATGGCTGACACATGACCCTTCAGGAAAGGATTCTGCCGTTAACCTTAACGGCACGGCCTCAAGTGCCGTAACCACCACAACGGAAAGCCCGCGATACCGTGAGCTGCTGAAAGCCTCAAACGACTTAGGTGCGCAAGAAGCCGCACGGACTGATTCATCTTTTATCGCCAGCCTCCCGGTAGGCCTTGAAGTCACGGAACCCCCGCCTGATAAGCCGCCGGTAACAAAGCCAGCATCACAAGATCCACCATCGCCACAGTCGGTAAAATCGTCACGACGCACGGAAAACACGGCCGGAGAAGAGCAGGCGAACGAGAAACGCCAGGCTCAACTCCAGAAACTGCTTACGCGAATCAGTGCCGCGCAGGCGGGCGGTGATGCACCGGTTCTTGCCACTGCACTGGCAAGCGTTACGCGGACTTCACCAGCGTCTGGTGCTGGCCGCCAGGCAGAATCCACAGCTAAAACAGAAAGCGCACAGGTCTTCATCCCTGCACTCACTCGTGCGTCCGGTTATATGGAGACTGCCGTGGATTCGGATAACCCCAACTCAGAGGTGGTTGCGGTCATACCTGCCGGGCCGCTGGCTGGTGCCAGACTTCATAGCCCTTCAGTAAAACTTGCCGGAAATGGACTCGATATCAAATTCACCAGTATGAACTGGAACGGTATGGAACTGAACGTAAAAGCAAGCGCACAGAGCGAGAAAAACCTGATGTCTTCGGTGGCCTCCGATGTCAACCATCGATGGGGGACACACATCGTTCTGCCAGCTGTATTAGGTGGTCTTGGCGACCTGGGGGGACTGTACAAAGATGCTAACACGCAGGTCATGCAGTCCAGCGTCGGAACCGTCACCGGACGCGTGGGGAAACCTGACGGCAGCACAGTAGCTGGCGTAATGGTCGGTGGCACAGCCCAGACAGGTGCGGAAGTCATCAAACAGGAGATGGCCCGCGAGCCGTTCCGCCAGGTCACAGTGAAGCAGAAAGAGGTTATCTCCATTCTCTTCGTTGAATCAGTAACTTCAGACGACGTTATCAGTAATAAGAAAGTCGCACTCCCCGCTACCAGTACATCAGTACTAACACCCGTTGCAGCAGAGCAGCAAACAGAATCCCGCCTGCAGGAAGCCATCGTGCGCCGCCAGGCTGAAATCCGTCGTCAATATGGCGATACCGTACCCGTGAGGAACAATGATGAATCAGCAAATTGACATATCTGAAGAAGACACGCTGGAAAACGAGGATGATTTTGGTGCGCCAGATCCCCGTCAGAAACTGCCTTTCTGGAAGCGGGAGCTGCTGTTTGGCTATTCTCTGCCGTGGCTTCTCGGGATAACGCTTCTGGCAGTGGTCAGTCTCTGGTATCTGTTCGGTCCGTCACTGTCATTTACAAGTAACACACCGTCTGAAAGCAGCTTCAGTGAGGTTGAAAGTACGCTCGACGGTGCACCGCACAGTTCGGTTGAGACTATTCAGCCCACGAGGCCCCCGATCCCCGTAGCGCAGCCAGCGACACAAACTGCACCTCCGATGCTCCAGGGCGATACGACGAGCATGATGACGGATATTCGTGACGAGCTGAACGACCGCGATCGAAAGATAAATGACTCTCTGACGTCACTGAAAGACAGCGTCACCCGTCTGTCTGATGCTATCAAGAGGGATGAGGCATACGCGGTAGAAACGCGTGCCCAGCTTACTGACCTGATACAAAAGCTGGCAGTGCTGGAAGCCCGGGCAAGCGCCTCTGATACCTCAAAACCCGCTTCCAGGCTCCAAAAACGGCAGGTAGCCAGTGCTATTTCAGGCATGAAAATCATGTCACTGGAGTCGGGAATGGCCTGGATCAAATGGCAGGGCAGTACCTGGTCCGTCCGGGAGGGGGATACGCTGGGTAAAGTCACTATTCGTCAGATTGATCCCGCCACACGCTCAGTGGTGACAACAGGAGGAACCCTGCGCTAATGGCACTGGATGCCATTACGCTAATAGAGAACCTGGCTTCGGGCATCTTCACCGCTGGACTGGATTTACTGTTCAGTTGGTCTGAGATGATTGGTTTTTTTGGCCTCATCGCCCTACTGGTCCGGCAACGTTCCAGTCGTGGTCCCTTATCTCCGGGCAGGTTCGCTATTGGCCTTTTTTCCTGCGCCGCACTGGTATCCCTTCCCTCCATAATTAATGCCAGTGGTGCGCAGCTTGGTTTTGGCGCCACATCTTTTGATGCGATCGCTTATGTGCAGCCCGCCACCTACGGCGTTGCTGCAGGGGCCGCTAACGCCGTGCTTTCCCTGGTTCGGCTCGCAGGAGTGGGATTTGTCTATGCGGCACTCGATATGTTTCGACGTTCAGAACTTGAGGGGCATACCGCGCTCAGTTCAAGCGAAAGTATTCGTGCCGCGACCGTAAAGCTGATGGCCGGAACCGCGATGGTCTTTTCACCTCAGCTCATCGATGCCGCACTCTCCACCTTCGGACTCGCTTTTTAACACCATTCGTTTTTTATAACCCAAGGAGACACCATGTCACTTTTCCGTGCTATTTCCGCGCGTATTTATGCCGTTGTTATTTTCTGTCAGCTGACCATGATGCAGTGCCGTGAGCGAATGATTCAGGGGCTATGTGCCCTGGTTACGTTCCTGTTACCCGGCATGGCCTTCGCTGAAGGCGATATTGCCGACATGATGCGCAGCGCCGCTGACGGTGCTAAAAGCGGTAAAACTTCCGGGCTGGAAATTGCCCAGGCGATCGGCGTTTTCATCTTCATCGGTTCCCTACTGGCCTTCAAAAAAATTGGTACCAACCCGCAGGTAACACTCGGCCGCTGCTGTGCAGGTCTGGCTATTGGCGGTCTGCTGGCCGTTGTCCCTGAAATCATGAGTCGTACCCAGAAACAGCTCGGTACCAGCTCCGTCACCATCAGCTAATCACAGGAAAGGGTCGGTAAACACCGACCCTTTCAGGAGAAAACGATGAGTAATAAGAAAAAGACACCTGACCTTCGGTGGCTACATCCGCTTCCAGTGCCTGATGTTGTCCATACCACAGCCCCCCAACTTCCTGCCCCCGTGAGCGTTTCAGGGGGACGCTGTTATTGCTGCGGTGCTGATATGAAACATCTGTTTATGTTACCGGAATCCCTGCCCTTAACCCGGCTGGCGGAAGACGCGCAGGATGCAGAGGCCCGGCTACTCAGAGCGAAAGATACGCTGGCTCAGCTGGCGTCCCGCCCCACGCCGCAGGTACCGGCTGAATACGAAAAACATACTCGGGCACTGAAAGCCGCACAAACCGGGATGCAGCACGCATCACTTGCCGCCCGCCGCCTTGCCCTGCGCCACATTCCGACCGCGCTTCTGACCGATACCGGTTTACTGTCTGATACTGAATATGCTGAGTTCGAACGGCTCACGCTGCCGTTTAATCTCTGTTTTATCTGCCACGCCTGGCATGCCCTCAACGGATTTGCTGCTGCTCAGGGTGTAATGGTCTGGTTACCGGACCTGCATCCACGTAATGTCGTCGCCCTGAACCGAAAAGCTCTGCAGGCCGTTTTCAGCAACATTCCTTACAAAATTCGGGAGGGTCGCCGGGTGCTGTCGGAATTGATCCGGCATCGATTGCCTCTGGAAGAACGTTTCGGAGGGTGGCGGCCTGCTGATTATGCAGATGCGCTTAAACGCTTCCCGCCAGTCATTCGCGATGAAATGCGACAGAAAATGAACGGCGTGGCGTTGATCCTTACACCGGATTCAGTCACGGACAGTGACGTGCTGTCAGAAATCCCGCAGAAAAAAATAGTATCGGCGCAGCCCCCAGGCACCACTGTCACACAAAACTGAAGCGCACCTCGTCACACAGATGCGCCATCGCGCCCATCAATACACGCCATCCTGGTGGAGTCTTCACTGCTATGAATATCAACCGCCTTGTCTTCGCCATTGAAGACGTTATGAACACCTTTTCCCGTTTCACCATCTCTGCTGACTTTGTCGACTATTGCGACATTCGTACAGTGATCGGACTGGACAAACACGACCTGGAGCTCAGACCCTGGCTGGAAGCACCTTATATTGGTGTCACCCATCATGGCTATTACCTTTCTGTATTCGAAATTTCCGGGGCATTGCGTGAACTGTCAGAAACAGCTTCAGCCGACCATCCGGATGCGTTTGAAGGAATGATCGCTCACCTCACTTCCACACTCAGTACGACCTGGAAAAATACCGGCCATAAGTTGGCCTTCATTTTTGAACGTGATCCGGAAAAGGGGCGTGACGAAGTCAGCGCCATGATCGCCCCACAAAAGCGTTCCATTCAGCACATCGGCATCCAGTTGGATGACCTGCTCAATGAAAAGGTAAACGTAATCTCACCGTGGCTTGTCCGTGAGCGATGCTGGCTTGCCGTCTGGAGCTCACCGACACTGGTGAGCCATCAGGAAAGAACAGATTTCAACGCCACCGTTCGGGCTATCCAGGATAAAGCGCCGGTCGCGCGTTTTGGCCAGGAACCCTGGCGCTGGCAAATGTCTGGTCTGAAGATCAGGCATGACAGCTTTATCTCTACTCTTGAAAAAGCACTCGTACGCGGCGGAGACGGCCTGCTTGTCCGCCTGCTCGACGTGCCTGAGTTCTGTAACGAAATCAGACGTGAAACAGCACGTAACAGCACATCGGCAGCATGGCGCCCTGCACTACCGGGGAAGGCCGCCCCCTCAGGTACGCTTCATGATGATGACGCCACGGCTCTGCTTGCTCCCTTCCTGAATCTTCAGGTCTTTGGTTGTACACCAAAAACTGAAGGTAATCTGGTGTATGCAGAGGGGCTGTGGCACGGCATGGTAGCCATAACTCTGCCTCCTCAGCACCCCAGCCCCTTCAATGAACTGGTTAAACTGGTTCCACGTGCCGTTCCCTGGCGTATTCGGATCGACATCATGCCGGGTGGGATGAAGGCGCTGGGCTGGAAAAAGAATATTTCATCATTTGGACAATTTATTCCCTCCATTCGTCCGCTTTACGACGCTTTTACGCAGTTGGCTGAAACGGATGAACGAGACCCAGTTTGCGTGATGACCATTGTAGCTTCCACCTGGGGGCGTACCCGTGAAGTATGCACCCGTAATCAGATGCTGCTTGAATCAGCTATGCAGGGGTGGGGGGTTTGTAACACAACCACAACCTTCGGTGATCCACGCCGGGGATGGGTCAACAGCATGTTGGCAGCGTCAGCAGGCTCAGGCCCCGTCCCGCTTTATCCGCCACTCTCCCATGCGCTTTCTATGCTGCCTTTCAACCGACCAGGTTCCGTCTGGCGCGGGGAAGGTAATTTGATGCTGCACACTGAAGACGGCTGCGCCTGGGAAGTTGGGCTGGGTTCTTCACGACAGAACAAGCACACCGAACTTGCCCCGGGTGACTCAGGCCTTGGTAAGTCGGTACTGATTAATACCCTGACGGAAATACAGGTATCTTCCGCCCAGGTTTCACTTCCCTATGTGGCGCATATCGATAAAGGATTCAGCGCTATGGGGTTCATCCAACTGATTCGTGACAGTTTGCCGGAGGAGCGAAAGGACGAAGCCGTTGGTATTATTCTTAGCAACGACCCGTCTAAGTCGCGCAATGTTTTCGACATCCTGTACGGTGCCCATAAGCCAGTAACGCCGGAGAAGCAATTTATCGCGTCCATGCTGATGGCCTTCTGTATTGAACCAGATAAAGGAACACCTCCGAACCCGACCGATACCCGGCAGATAGTGAACCGCCTGATTGATCTGGCGTACGACATGCGCAGCGGTATTGAGCCAAACATGTTCCGGTCAAACGTAGAGCCAGAAGTGGACGAGGCGCTGGAGTCATGCGGGTTGAGAGATGAGCACGATCAGGAATGGTGGACTGCGACTCCATGGTATGAAGTACGTGATCTCCTCCATGAGCGTGGGCAGTTGTCCGCGGCTCAACGGGCGCACTATCAGGCTGTACCAGAACTCGCTGATATGCCAGCGTTGCTACGCAGTGAGGCAATTCAGGAGAGTTTTGGCAGAGTACAGCGTGACGGTTCACAGGAGCCACTACTGGAGTACATTGAGCGTTGTATGATTCAGGCACGACAGGACTATCCGATGATGGCCAGTCGGACTCGCTTCGCGCTGAACCCGAACACACGCATTATTGCCGTAGACTTAAACAACGTCGCTGGCGATAAGACCCCGGCAGGCAGACTGAAAACCGGCATCATGTTCCTCTTTGCTGGCCACATAACAGCTGGTGATTTTACGCTTCCTCAGTATCAGGAAGAGATATTGAAAACGGTGCCGGAAGCCTATCTCCCGGGCATTATACGGCGCATCAACCAGCTCGACAGCGAAATGAAAACAAAAATCTACGACGAGCTGCACAACGTCAAGGGCATTGATTTCATCTTCGAGGCGCTGGACACGCAGGACAGGGAACAGCGTAAGTTTGGCATCCGCACAGTGTTAAGTACCCAGTTCCTTACCGATTACCCGAAAAGCCTGCTCGACTCTGCCAACACCCTCTGGCTGCTGCGCTTCCGCCAGGAAGACATTCCTCTTTTACGAGACAGTTTTAAGATCCCCGAACACAATCTCCATGCTTTCCTGCGTATGCCAGCCGGTCCTGCTGCAGACGGTAGTGGAGTACCGATGCTGTGTATGATGCGCACGACCCAGGGCACGCTGGCGCGGATTGTCCGGTTTACGCTCGGACCGCTGGAGCTGTGGTCGCTTAACTCAGACAAAAAAGACGGTGCGCTACGCAAAAATCTCTCCGCGACGATCGGCACTGCCCGTGCCCGTCAGTTGCTGGCAGATAAGTTCCCACGAGGGTCTGCAAAAAAACTCATTGAGTACAGAGAGCGTAACAGTGGCGTCCGTGGCGATAAGGGTGTCATCGAATTGATGGCGGACGAAATGATTAACGAACTGGGGTATGACCTGTGATGTGTTCCATCCACCTGACGCCACGCTGCCGTCGCCCGGCAAAGGGACAGGTCAGACTTTCACGCCTGATGATCGATGTTGACGGCGTGGAGTTTGTTCTACCATCTCGTCACTTTCGTACAGACAGTGCAGTGAACTCTCGGGCTGTATACGCTACTGATCGTCGGGCTCCACAAGAAGCCTGTGGCGTTCTTCTTACGATCAAAGATCGTCCTCGCCAATTGGTAACTACGGCCATATGGCAGGTACAAGAGCCAGGCGAACAGGTGCGAGAATCGCGTCATGTGGTCCAGTGGCTGTTACCTGAGGATATAAGGACGGTGTTAAGTGATGATACCTGGTTATGGCCGGAGGGGGCAGAGACCCCACAACTCAGCCCAGGAGACTGGCCTGTACTGGATATTACCCCTTCAACTCACTCACGGATCGCTCGTCGTGGGTTGACTATCATAGACACCCGCAGCCGGGAAGGACGTATCAGCAGACGCTTTCAGACCTTCCCTCTGGTAGCCCTCGCCCCCGACCCACAGTCAACTCGCCTTCCCAACGTATTTACCCCGCTCAACTAAATGGAGAATTTCATGATACAACGCCATCTCCCCGCGCTGGCACTTGCCATCGCGTCCAGCCTTCCCACTGTTGCCAGTGCTTTCACAGTCAACGTGAACTCCAGTGTTCCGATAACTACTCAGGTTCTGCCTGAGATGGCCACCATCCAGGCAACGTTGGTCGAAATACTACAGATGCAGCAGGCCACCGGTACAGCAATCACACAGAATGCTGACAAGCTCGGCGCGCTGATTAATCAGGATGGACAGGCCACCCGTCAGCAAATGATTTTCAATAATGAAACCCAACGGCTGGAAGAAGCTAGACAGAGTTTTTCGGTACCGGATTCGGTCTGCAGTGATTCAGCCTCCGGCGTTGCTGCACAAAGTAAAAGTGCGTCAGGTAGTACCGCATCAAAACTCTCTTCCGGCAAAGGCGTTTCCAGCTCAGCGGTGCGTAAGAGGATTTCCACTGCATCAGAAGAGCAGGCCCGCGACGCTTATGACGGTGCGAACGTGCATGCAGCGTACTGCACAGCAGCAGAATATGAGCGTTTTGGTGGGACGGGGATCTGCCCAGCAGTCAGTAAAATGCCCGGTGGTGACAGCCAAGTACGCTCGATCTATGGTGGAGCAGGACCGGAAGGGACGGCACCAGCACTGTCCTGGACACAGGAACAGACCGACGCCGCAATGGCCTACATGAAAAACACATCTCGCCCTTCGGCCGGTCGCACGCCCGGTAAAGGTGAAGTCAACACCGTAACCGGACGGACGTATGTAGGATTGCTCAACGAGTACAACGGTATCACCGATGCCGCCTCTGAACCTCAGCTCTCGCTGATTGCCGACAGTAAGCCCAGTGAAACCACCCGTGATGCTCTGAAAGAAGCACTGCAGTCCCCTTCCGCAGCGCAGTATTTTGATGATGTGGCTTCACCCGAGGCGAAAGCGAAGGGCTACATGAGCCAGCGAGAATTTGAATCCTTTGAGGCCGGACGTCGATATGCAAATACAGCCTATCTCTCTGACCTGCAGCAAATGAACGGAGATAACCTTATGCGCGAACTCATCCGAACCACGGCGCAGATGAACTGGCAACTTAATGACATTAAAGAGTTGATGCGCAAAGGGAACGTTATCGACGGCCAGTTGCTCGCTGCCTTTGCCCGTCAGTCCTATGCCCCACGACTAAAACAACTCGAATCAGCCATGAACCAGGGAGCGGCCAAATGACATCTGAAAAAATAGTCTCACGAAAAAAAAGCCTCACCGGGCGTATCACCATCGGATTGCTTAGCATCTTTCTACCAGTGCAGGAAACGAAGTGGTTTCTGCGGTCAGCGAGACACATGACGTCACGTAATCTGGAGCGAATGCGTGATGCCTTTCCTGAGCTCAATACCGACGACAAACCGCCTGCAGCGCCTGACTGGGAAAAAGCCATTGAAGAATCCGGCTTTACTCCCGAACAACTGGATAAGGGGTATGTTAGCCAGCGCCGGCGCTGGCGATTTCTGTTCTGGCTTATGGTTATACCCGTTCCGCTTGCGCCACTGACAACATTCATTATCGGTGGGAGTATCACAGCGCACCAGATCAGCACCTGTGTGGTGCTGTTTTCCGGCGCTGGCGTGGCGTGGTCAAAAGCGCTAATCGTAACCTATCGACTGTGGCAGTTACGCAACCGGCGTGTAAGTCTTGCCGAAGGAGGCACCTTTCAGCACTTCATGACGGAAACACATGCCGTACGAGATGCCATTCTCAGAAAATAACGACCCTCCTCTGCTCCATATCGCCATCCCGGCATTCATGTTTTATCCGGAGTTACCGTGAAAAATCTCATTCGTGCGCTTTGCGCAGGGCTGCTTATACCTGTTACGCCGGCACGCGCCGGTGTAACTTACGATGACATAGTCTCTGCTGCGACTAATGCACAGGACCTCTCCCGGCAGGCACTGGTCACTATCTTCGGCGACGTGGTACTGGACCCTCTCGCCGCCGGTAATACCACGATGATCGGGAATCTGTTTGCGCTGTTTAACGGAATTATTGCCGTCCTTGCCGTCGTCTGGTTTGTGATTATTGGCCTGAAGCACATCAACAAAACGGGGCATCAGGGAAAGGTATTCAGTGGTGATCGCGATATCACCAGTACACTGAGCACCGTCTCAGGATTTTTGATGATTATCCCGACAGCCAATGGCTGGAGCATGTCTCAGCTCATCATCCTCTGGGGCGCATCGATTATGGGCGTGGGCTCTGCCAACCTGATGGTGTCCAAAGCTGCAAATGATATTGCCAGCGGCTACTCCCTGACGGTACAGCCCACTCAGGCCTCGACCCGCACATCTGCACGCGGTATTTTTGAGATGCAGCTGTGCAAATACGCCATCAACACGGCACTGGACGATTACAGCAGCACTGCCAATTCCACCACAGCAAAAATGACGGAGATATTCGGTTCGTCTGGAGGAAATTATACCTACCGGGTCACTAACGGCAGTGGAGTGTGTGGCACAGCGACAATCCCGGAACAACAGAAATCGGGCTCCTCGTCTGGCTCCGGGAGCTTCTTTAACCCCTTCAGTAATAGCGACACACGAGAAGTCGTGGACGCACAAAACAAAGCAATGGAAGCCATGATCCAGGATATGGACAGTGCGGCCAGCGAGTTTGTGACAGGGTTTATGAATAAGCGAACGACCGGCAGCGGCACACTCCCGGATATCGAAACCCGCATTCAGCGGGCTGCCAGCAACTATGAACAAACGGTCCAGCGCGCGCTGCCGGCACAGAATGAGCAGAATGGCATTCAGGATGCAGTCAGGAATTACCTCGACACATACGGCTGGGCGGCTCTCGGTGCCTGGTACCAGACTTTCGCCACGGCCAACCAGCGCCTGACTGAAGTTGCCAGTCGCGCACCAGCGACCAGTGGGATGTCCTCTTTAGGGGAAATTGGTAGCGGTGATCTTTTCAGCGCGTTAATGAGTACCTATCGAACTCAGTTGCAGAACTCCAGCTATGCTCCCCCTGCAGGTACAACAACATCGAAAAATGAGTTAAGCGCATCAGAGGGTAATGACCCCAATAGCATACTCATGAACTCCATTACCCCATTTTTCGTAAGCTTAACAAGCAATATTGCAACAAATTATAGTGGGACTGGTACTACAACAGGACAAGTAAACCCTTTAGTTAAGATGAAAAACGTTGGGGATTATACTCTTGTTGCAGCTGAGGGGACTTTGACAGCTTACACCATCCTACGTGCTGCGGTTGCAGGGGGGGAATCATCGCTTCTTGGAAAAGTTGTCGATATGACAGGGGTAATTAGTGCTGTAGATAAAGGGCTTGATGCCATTTCCCCAGCTGTTTACTTCTTGTTATTACTTATGTTTAGCGCTGGATTTACACTTTCAATTTACTTGCCATTTATTCCGTTTATCTACTGGATGACTGGTATTGGTAACTGGATAGTAAGTGTTTTGGTAGGTTGTGCAGCTGGACCTCTGTGGGGGGCCACACATCTGGGTACGTCTCAGGATAGAGGTAGTCGTGCAGCATATGGTTACATCTACTTTATCGATACCATGATTCGTCCCTCACTCATGGTTTTTGGATTTTTCTTTGCTTCCGTTGCTATTGTTGCGACCGGAACTATCCTTCATGCACTCTTTGGCGCCGCGCTGGTCAATGTTCAAGCCAACTCGTTGACAGGGTTATTCAGCATGGCCGGTTTTTTAATGATTTATGCTCGAATTTGCACGACACTTGTATCTAGTATATTTGCATTGCAGGCCTATTTACCTGACTACGTCATTTCCTTCCTTGGTGGTCGGGATGCTGCCAATACCCTTGGAAGTATGGCAGGTTCAGTGAAAGATATGTTTGTAGCCGGTGGGCGAAATATACGCCATACACCTGGAGTTAATACTAAGGGAATGAATGGTCCTGGTGAAAATAATAATGATGGAATAAAAAGCTAATGAGTGGACATCTATACAGTATCGCTATAATATAGATAACAAAACATAAGGAGGGTTGACTATGAAAGATAGATTCCCTAAGTGGTGGGTTTTATACTCTGTAGCAAAATCATTATTTTTGAAGTTTGGCATTATCTCATTCGTGCTGATCTTCTTGCTTTGCTCACTTTCTATATCAATGGATGAGTTTGTTCGTGCAGAGGCGTATCTATACGCATTAACGAGTTGCTTTCTGTTAGTCACTCCGTTTGCTATCAATTATGCTATAGCCAATAAACGTAAGAAAAAGATCCTTGCTGTTATTGAGAAAATCAAGGAAACAGGGCACTTTAACCCAGCAAGCAGTTCAGAAGTCTGGCTCTTCTGGCAGAGTACCTACCTGGGTTTCGACTTCCAGCAGGGAACGTTTTTGTTCATCCGAATCTATCCAGGTAACGTCATGGATGTCATTGGTTTCGATGCTTACAGCCTTACCAGTACACAGGTTGAAGATTCAAAGTTGCGCCTGTTCACAAAGTTCACATCGTTACCGATGATTCCTATTGATACCGGCGCTGCATCCAATATTGCTAACCATTTGCACGCAATGAACAATAAAGGGTACAGCTATAACTTTAACTTCAACGATGTCGTGAATAAAAAACGTGCCGAGATCGAAGCTCTGACAGGACTACCAGTTCCCGTTCTTGCCTGAAACACATCAACCACCCTCCAATAAATAGCCGGTTTAATTACCGGCTATTTTTATTTGCGTAGATCATTGCCCTGAAAATTCACCATAAAACAGACAATGATAATAAAACAACAATCAAGCTCCTTATTGATCACCACTCAAATAAAGGAGATCCATATCAGATCCACAATAATTTAATATTTGACCAATCAATATATTTTCACCTTCCGTTGTCACCAGTAAACACGCCTGCAGACTTTAGATAAGCCCAGGCGTTGTTGCCCTCTTTTATTCAGTTAGTCTTCATCGTTCTTATTTAGGGAGTTTATCCATGACATCCGCTCGCGCGGGAATGACTGACCCGCTTGAATTTCTCGGCGCCCTCGCCATCCTGGGTATTATGATTCTGCTTGTCGCATGGCTGTATCTGCCCGAGTTTGTGTACTGGTCATGTTTTATTTTGCATATCCTGTGGGGGATGGCGGACTTTGGCCCCTTCCACACCTGGGCCGCGCCGCGCTATAACCTGCTGGCCGTCACCGCCAACAATGCCGAATACGTCACGTACGATCAGTGGATCAATGTGATGAAGCAAACGACGGGGATCTTGATGATATTCCTCATTCCCCTGTCCACCGCATCCCTGTGGAGCTGGTTACACCATCCAGCCCGCAACTGGCAAACACGACGGGTACTCAACATAAGTACATTGCCGTTCGCCATGGAATCTATTTCTCCTGCAATTGCCCCCATCCTTAATGAGGGAGATGCCAGTCGCCTCTTACTGGATAAACGTCGTCCGGAAAGACGTCCGGCACAAACCCCGGAGGGTTTTGCAGAAGAACATCAACTCATCAGTAACATGCAGCTCGATGTTGCCCGCTGCCGCGCGGTTTTCATGGCGCAGCTGGGACGCCCTCTGAATGGATGGAAAAGCCTCGCGCCTCACGAAAAAACGCTGTTCGCAATCTTCGGCCTTCAGTTTTTCCTGGACGATCGCCCGGCCGCAACAGCGCTGATGGATGACCTGAACCGTTCCTGCCGTCTCAAAAGTCGCCGCGATAAGGGTAAATTTTCAGTACCAGTCTATGCGCTGGCCCGAACAGCCTTTAAGCGTGTCATCCAGAGTGAAGGAGCGAAACAGTGGCTGCATGAACATCATTACGTCAGAAGTGGCATGGTCTGGCTGTACGCACATGATTTACGACTGACACCACCTAACTGGTTATGGCTCAAGGGAGTGGACCGCCCCCTCTTCTATGCCCTGCACCGGGCAAACACCACCAAAGGATTTATTGAAGGAGCGGGTATCGTCGCCGTCGCCCGCACCGAGAGTGAGGCTATACGACTTGGCCTGCCCTGCCCGCAAGCCTGCGTCGATGAAGCCATTGAGGGGCTGCGCATCGATATGCTGTCCCTGGGTCTAATCTGGGATGAACCTCAGCCAGATCGAGACCGCAAGCGTCGCATCCGGACCAACTGGTCACTGACGGAAGATGTCATCACTCGCCCGGGAGGCGACGATGATCCCATCTTCTGAAAATCCGAACATATCTAACGCGAATTAACATACCGTCTACTGGAGTCTCCTTATGTCACAGAAAAGCACCTACACCACCTTTCGTTGTAACGATTTCATTTACGACACAATTGTGGTTTTACATCAAAGCGGAGACGGCGATCCTCAGGCCCTGCTCATATTCCGCGAACCACAGCGTATGGCCATTCATGATAAAAAACTCATTGCCTTTTATGAGCTTTCAAAAGAAGCCGTGACACTTCTTGATGACCCGATGCACGATGCGGTAGAAGTCTTCAACACCATTGCACTGCAACTCAAAACTCAGAGTAAGGCGGTGATAAAACGGCGAATTAAAGCCCTTGTCCTGTTTGTTGGCGGTGCGTTGATTGCGTCCTCGTTATGGTTCATGGGTACAAGCAACCATACCTCACTTAATTTCAGTGGCACAGAACTGACAATACCTGAAGGGCCTGTCCCTGTTCAGCCACGACAGTCTGCCGCTATTCAGGGACAACCTAAAATGACGGTTCTCCCGTCGACTGACAATACAGTCAGCCACGCTGTACAGGCTGAATCCGCCAACATGCAGAATATTATGAAGGAAAGCCATGAATCCTTGCCGGCCTCTCCTGCTGAAGCATTGCAGACGGCAGCAACACCGATAACTCCACCCACGCCAGTAACAACAGAAGCGACGGAACAGTCAGCCCGACAGAAGATGGTAGCCATACTGAAGCGCAGCGCCGATCGGGGTCTGTTCACAATCCCGCTCTCAACCGGGCATGAACGTACGCTGTATGCATTCCTCGATCCAACCTGTGCGGTTTGCAAAAGCATGGAACCAGAGATCGAACAGCTGGCACAACATTACAACGTGATCATTTTTCCTGTATCTGTAGTCAATGACGGTGGCGATGCCGTAGATAAAATCGTTCCGGTATTGTGCGAGAAAGACCTGACTGCCCGTGCTGTAGCATGGAGCGATCTTTTCCGCCCGGACGCTGGCATGCAGGTTCCTGGACAGGCGGCCTCTCAACAGGTGAGTTCAGACTGTTCCGTGTCGTCTCAAGCCGTAGTGGCCGTAAACGATACAGGCTTCCGCGCATTTGGTTTCTCAGGTACGCCGACAGTGCTGACTGACACAGGCATTCGCCTGGCAACAGGCATGCTGGCCGCACCAGATAAAATTGCTCACTTCATGAAAATTACCGATCCAATGACACAAGAACAGGTCGACCGTTTTGTGAGTTCCCTTAGCATCCAGGAGTAACCCATGAATAATACGCCCGTAAATCAGGCGCTAATGAAGCGCAACGCCTGGAATTCCCCTGTTCTTGAGCTTATGCGCGACCACCTGCTGTATGCCGGAATTATGGCTGGAAGTGTAGTGGCGGGTTTTATCTGGCCACTCGCCATACCGCTCTTTCTTTTGCTGGCCATAGTGGCCAGCATCAGCTTCGGTACCCACCGCTGGCGCATGCCGATGCGAATGCCAGTCCACCTCAATAAAGTAGATCCGTCTGAAGACAGGAAGGTACGACGCAGTTTTTTCAGAGCATTTCCCTCACTGTTTCAGTACGAAACAACGCAGGAAAGCAAAGGTAAGGGGATATTCTACATTGGCTATAAGCGAATGAATGATATCGGACGCGAGCTGTGGCTCACCCTTGATGATCTGACCCGCCATGTAATGTTCTTTGCCTCGACCGGTGGCGGGAAAACCGAAACCATCTATGCGTGGATGCTTAATTCATTTTGCTGGGGACGGGGATTCACCTTTGTTGACGGCAAGGCGCAGAACGACACGGCACGCACCTGCTACTATCTGGCTCGCCGCTTTGGGCGTGAGGACGATGTGGAGTACATCAACTTCATGAACAGCGGCATGTCCCGCAGTGAGATGATCCAGAACGGAGATAAAAGTCGGCCACAGTCTCACCAGTGGAACCCCTTCTGCTATAGCACTGAGGCCTTTGTTGCTGAGACGATGCAATCAATGCTGCCAACCAACGTACAGGGTGGAGAATGGCAGTCCAGAGCTATTGCAATGAACAAGGCGCTGGTCTTTGGCACAAAGTTTTACTGTGTCCGTGAAAACAAAACCATGTCATTGCAGCTGCTCCGCGAGTTTATGCCGCTGGAGAAACTGGCCGGGCTTTACTGCCGTGCCGTGGATGATCAGTGGCCAGAAGAAGCTGTCTCTCCACTCTATAATTATCTGGTAGATGTACCGGGTTTCGATATGGCCACCGTGCGCCAGCCTTCAGCCTGGACAGAAGAGCCGCGCAAGCAGCACAGCTACCTGACGGGCCAGTTTCTGGAAACCTTCAACACATTCACCGAAACGTTCGGCAATATCTTCGCTGAGGATGCCGGCGACATCGATATTCGTGACAGTATTCACAGCGACCGCATACTCCTGGTGTTGATCCCGGCCATGAACACGTCGCAGCACACAACCTCTGCACTGGGGAGAATGTTTGTTACCCAGCAGAGCATGATCCTGGCCCGGGACCTTGGACACAAGCTGGAGGGACTGGACTCCGAAGCGCTTGAAATCACCAAATACAAAGGCAAATTCCCCTACATGAATTATCTCGATGAGGTGGGAGCCTACTACACTGAGCGAATAGCCGTTCAGGCTACACAGGTACGCTCTCTTGAGTTCGCACTAGTAATGATGAGTCAGGACCAGGAGCGAATTGAAAACCAGACCTCAGCGGCCAACGTTGCAACCCTTATGCAGAACGCAGGCACCAAAATCGCCGGTAAAATCGTGAGTGATGATAAGACGGCAAAAACAATCAGTAATGCTGCAGGACAGGAAGCCCGGGCGAACATGGTCAGTCTGCAGCGACAGGAAGGTATCATTGGCACCTCCTGGATCGATGGCGACCACATCAATATCCAGATGGAGAACAAAATCAATGTGCAGGATCTGATTAAGCTGCAGCCGGGTGAGAACTACACGGTGTTTCAGGGCGATCCGGTTCCCGGAGCATCTTTCTACATCGAGCCTCAGGACAAAACCTGCAATGCGCCCGTCATTATCAACCGGTATATCACGATTAACCCACCGACCCTAAAACACCTGCGCAGACTTGTCCCGCGTACCGCACAGCGCCGTCTTCCGGCACCGGAGAACGTCAGCAGAATCATAGGTGTTCTGACAGAAAAGCCGTCACGCCGGCGTAAAGCGGCCAGAACTGAACCCTGGAAGATAATCGATACCTTTCAGCAGCGTCTGGCCAATCGCCAGGAAGCGCACAACCTGATGACAGAATATGACATGGACCACCGCGGGCGGGAAGAAAATCTCTGGGCAGAAGCGCTGGAGATAATCAGCACAACCACGATGGCGGAACGTACAATCCGCTACATCACGCTCAATAAACCTGAGTCGGAATCGGCGGAAGTAAACGCAGAAGACATTCAGCTGGCACCGGATGCAATATTGAGAAACCTGACACTCCCACAACCCGCGAGTGTTCCTCCGGCCCGGCATCGAAACGAGCCATTAATCCCCCCTAAACAGACAGATTCACCACAGCCAGATATGGAATGGCCAGAGTGACAGATCAAAAATTTGTCGGCTTTCAGGAACTGCTGCCGATAATCAAAATGATATAGCATGAAAGGAAATGAAATGAAGAAACTAATATTTGCCGCACTCTTTGGTTTTTCAGCCGTTGCCGCTGCAGCGCCCCAACCTGTTGTAGACGCCAATGCCGTGGCGCAACTGACTGAAATCCGTAGCATCCTCCTCTCGAACCAGCAGAAAGTGTACTCCTGCTCGGATGGCGAAAAAATTTATACTGTCGGACTGCACATAAAACATGACGGTTCGGAATACAAATGTGTTTTAAAGAATGACCATGCTGAATGGGAAGTCGTCCCGCGCATTGTATTCAACTAAAAAAGGCCGCGAAAGCGGCCTTTTTTGTTTCTGGCAAATGAACAGGTTTTTACTAAAAAAAATCAGCTTCTTACGCCAGTAGTTTGAAGTCGATAGCCCTCAGCACGTTTGGAAAGCGTTCCTTTAGTGTTTTCTTCACTTTGAAAAGAATGACCATCAGGTTCTTCAATAAATTTAAGGACATAAAAATAGTGAACATTTTGATGCTCAAAGTAGGAGTAAAACATAAGGCTATCACTACTTCTTTTAGACTGTTCACTCTGCTTCCAGCGATTGATATCCCAGTCATTCGTGCCGTCAAAGACATGCAAATGATGGAGTTTTTCACGCTTCGCTATCGGCTTGGGGAAAAAATTAGGCAAATCTTTACCAAACAAGTCAACTGCAGTAAGAAACTCCATTTGCACATGGTCTTGAGGGCGAGGAATATTACCGAGATCCGCACTTATTGTTTTGTATTCAATGAAATCTTTGTAAATGTCCTGAAAGTCATTAAGGCGTTCTTCAGGAATATCCAGCTTAGCATCTACGGCAAAGACAAGCTTGTGCCCATCACCTGAAGTTGATTCCATTCTCATACAACTTACATCCATGAGGTTTATGCCTTGTGCAATTTTCGCTCTGGTTTGATAGTCCCCTGGGCAGAAGGAACTCGCAACTGACGAACAGCCGCAGCTAAGCGGAGCATTTTTTCATTACTGGCGTCACCGACACCGGGTCTTTGTTTAACAGCCATTTTCACTATCTCCTTGCCGTTTTTTACGGCTATCAGGCTGGCCTGACAGAACTTAACCTCAAGAGATGAAGTTCTTTTATGCACTAATAATAGCATACCTCCCCCTCCAGGCATCAAGCTGTTTACGAAACATACGTTACGCGCTAAAGGGCGGGCTCTTACGCACAAATAGATAGGAATTTTAATCTTTACAGCGGTGAAGGCGGCTTCCAGCTTGACCCAGGCTCATTACGCGCGGGTTCCGAATTACTAACCTGACTCATCGTTTCAGAAAAACGAATTTCACTTTCAACACGTACCTGGTCGACGTCCGGCCGCGAGATCTGGTATTCACCTTCATCACGGTGATTCACATTGTGCCATGCCACCATTTTGGCAAATGCCGTATTGAACTGTTCATCATTCCCTTCTGGTGCCATCGCGACGGTCGGAGAACGGCTGAAGAGAACCGGTGCGACCTTGATCATATCCCGCTTAAGCGCATCATAATCGCCGGTGTTTCGGAAAATAACCCTGTCGCCATAGTCGGTACAAATGTGACGACCTGTCTCCGGATCACGGAACTGGACGCGACCATTTTTCTTCAGTGAAGCCTGCAGGCCAGGAACACCGGAATATATCGGTGTTCCGCCAGGTTCACAAATAACAACACATCTGCTGTCTGTCGTGGCTTTCACCGCATTACCACGACGATCCCTGTAATCCCATCCTCTCAGCTGCGATATCGCAGCCTTGTCACCTTTCACCGCTTCTGCTTCCACCCACTGCCGGTAAGACGGCGGATACCATTTCCCCTGTCCAATGAGTTCAGCACGTTCAGCCTTCATAGCTTCTTTCAGCGTAATCAGTGCCTGCATGCGTTGCAGTTCTGCAATATGGTAATGCAGCTTCCTCACCAGAGGGTCACGATGTTCGATGCGGATGCGCGCTTTACGTATCCGGCATTCATCATGAATCACCTGGTAGCGTTCACGACCATGCAAATCAGGACGCTGCCAGTTAGCCCGCCAGGCAGCATAGCGGGCTTTCAGATCTTCTCTCGCAGCTGCGCGCGCTTCACGGCGCTGGCGACGCAATTCAGGATCACGCTTCATGCCCGGAATATCACGATCACTCACGGCCAGCTCAGGGTTGTAACGGCTTACTGGCTTAATACGTTTAAAGATGTCTGCCGGAACCGGAACAAACGAACCTGCATGAGGTTCCGCACGCGCGAGCGTCAGATCAGGATGAACATGACTTGCCTTAACAGGCGTCTGTTCGCGATTGTAAGCATCCATGACTACCAGCCCCTGCTGCTCACGCACTAACAGCAACCCTTGTTTCGCGAACTGCTCATGACAGCGTTCCCAGGAAAAATGTTTACTGCTGATCAGCGTTTCAATCTCCTGACGACAGTGCGAAATCGCATAGCCCCAGAGGCTTTCCTTGTCGGAGAAAATCTCACGTTTCAGTGCTCCCTGCGGGCCCGAACCTGTACGCAGTTTACGCCATTCCCGATCGGAAACCGGAGTGGGTTCCAGACCGCCGCCGGTGAACTGCTCTGCAGGTGGAACCTGCTGGAAAATGTCTTTCGGTACCGGCTGCCAGCCACCTTTATACGAGTTCAGGACTGCTTTCGTCAGCGCTGGCCACACACGTTCTGCCCTGACGGGGGTGCGCGTTGGATCATATCCATCACAGATAACCAGTCGGTCATGTTGTTCTTTCAGATACAAACCAGACTGTGCCAGAAGCGTATGTACAGACTGTATAGTTCGCTGAGACGGGTCCTGATCAAGCGCAATCAGCGGTGCACGTAAACGGGCAATCGCATAGTCAGATAAGGATTCTTTCTCTGTCATACGTTCAGGACGCGACGACACAATAATCTTGTCTGGTTCGTAGCGACCCACAGCCGGAACTTGCGCAAAAATATCCTGTGCAGGTGGAATAAACTCACCCATTTTACGAATAAGTTTATCGGTATCGAAGGCGTGACCAAATGCAGAAAGCGTAACGCCAGGGCGTTCTCTGTTCCAGCCATCCTTCACTTTAAGCTCACCGTTATCCGCTGACAGGAACAAACCTTCTTTCGCAAAACGCTGATGGAGAGAGGACCAGCCGGTCACAGGGGATTCCCGCAGACTGGCAATTGCCGTATCGGCAACATACTCTTTCAGGCTCTGATTACGCCCCCGGGTCCAGGCACTTTGACGATCGCGTTCAACAGAAGTACGGCGAACGATACGGTTATCAGGCGCGATCACATAGCAACCATTATCCGGTGCGAAGCCATGCTTCAGTTCCAGTTCACGACAGGCCTTATGGAGTTTTTCCTGACTGTAGGAAAGCCAGTTAAGATAGCCCGTTCCAGGATGAACACGGTTCACTGCAACGTGGACATGAAGATTATCGGTGTCTGTGTGTATCGCAGCAACGAACTGATGGTCGCCCATACCCAGTCTTTTCAGGGAATGTCTGACTGAGTCATAAACCTGTTCAGGACGCGGACTTTCGTGTGATTGCCATGAAAGAAGATAATGGAAAACCGGGTCAGAGTTGCTGCGAGAATGCTTTGCCTGTCGTGCCGTAAATTCCATTTCTTCCGCAGCTGTTTCGATAGACGTACAGTTATGAAAGCAGGTTACACCGTAAAAATTCACCCATTCCCCGCCGTCCGGCATCACATCAACCAGCGAGATAAACGACTCATCGCGCAGCTTGGTGGCGTAGTCAACCAGACGGGAAAATCGGCTACTGTGCGGCATTTCCGGTCTGGTACCGGAGGCTTTCACAGCGTCCATTAAATCATCATCGCGCGGTTCATCACGCACGGAAACGTAAGACACCAGGTCCCCAAAGGAGGACTTTCCGTCTTGCCGTTTCGGTGGAATAACCGGGATCATGATGCTCTTCTTCTCTCCGCTCTAGTCGTTGCTCATCAGCTTTTTTCTGAGCGTGGTGGACAGTTCTGTTATTGCGACAAGAACCGTGGAGTATTCTTTATCCCCGACCCTTTTTCCTTCAACAAACAGATGCTTTTGCAGTCTTCCCAGCCTCAGTAGCTCCGTCATAAAGCTGTCGTCGATAACCGGAGTAACTTTTCTGTTCATCGCAGCATTTCGGATATAAGCCGAGATGCTTTGCCCAGTCGCTTCCGCTTTCCGTTCAATCTCTTCGATTTCATCGGGCGTGAATCTCAGGGTTCTGATCACGGTTTTCTGCCGTTTATCACTTCCCCTTCGGGATACTTTGTCGCTCATGCGTGCTCCTTACTCGGGTGTCGGGGCGGAGCCCTGACCAGGTGGTGTTTGTAATATCGTGCGCGCGCGGTATTACAAACACACATCCTGTCCCGTCTTTAGACCCAGTATACGCTTCGCTGCTGTTTTCGCCTAGTGGCAATTTGACGGCATCGGCAGTGCGGAGCACTGCCACTTTTATGGAAGAACTGATATGATTTTCAGGATTTTAAATATTTATGAGGTTTTCTATGAGCAGGAAGAATTTTTATTCAGACGAAGATATTGCACTGGCAAGAGAGGCGCTTTCCGGACTTCCTGATTTAACGCCTCAGAGAAAAACACAGAAAGAATTTCTGGACGGCATTAAGGATATGCTTCTGGCACTGATAAGAACAAAAGGATACACAGTGTCTGACATTAAAGAGACATTAAAATCCAGTGGTTATGAAATCAGTGAAAAGGCGCTGCGTGAATTAATCCGCGATGCAGGAAAAGCGAAAGACGGAAGGAAAGCAACCAGAAAACCGGCCGTAAAGACGGAACCTCTTCAGGAGTAACAGGCGCAGAATATTTTGTTACCTGCCGGACGATCCTGTGCAGACAGATTCGATACCTGTCTGCACCATTTTATCCCGGTCAGGATTTGAGTTCTTTCATCATTTCTGCCATTCCCCACAAAGCACGGTTAAGTTTGACATCCCCGTCAATGCCGGTCACAGCACGCGTGCGTTGCCTTTTCCCCTGCGCCGTTCTCCCCAGAAGGCCACCCTTCGTCATGTTCTCCTGAACACGCTGATACGTCGTCCAAAGGTCATTGGACTTGTCTTCATTGCGGCGAATGTTGAGTAAATCGGATGGTGCCAGTGGGATGTGCTTTCCTTCGGAATTTTCATCATAACGCCAGCCCAGCGCTGTCTGTGCAAAAATTTCCTGCTCCTCGCGTGTCAGCGCTGTACCTTTCATAATTTCTCTCGACTCGGTGATTTCGTCGAAAATCCCCAGAACCTCGTATGCCCCTTCTATGACCTGTCCCACGACATCACCTTTGTGCGGAACCCGGACCTCCCCGAACGTCTGCCCGCAAATCATCCCGTTGGTGCAGACGAACCGGAACATTCCCGGAATCATCTGGTAGCTGCTGCTGCCATCATGACTGTTCAGAAGAATAATTTCCGGCACTTCTTTACCAGTAATCTGCCCGGCCCGACGCAGACGCATCATATGTTTGGTGTGACCCCGTTTACCCTCATCGCGGGTACGTGTCTGGCAGGCAAAGAACGGCAGGAAACCTTCTTCGCGCAATTTTTCCAGAACGGTAATCGTTGGAATGTACGTGTAGCGTTCGCTACGTGAATCATGTTTGTCCTCGGAGAAAATACTCGGAACAACATGCATCAGTTCATCGTTCGTCAGTGGACGCTCGCGACGGATGACATTCATTGATGCAAAACGAGATGCTAAACGGGCCATAGTGATTCTCCTCATGATGATAAAAAAATTGCTTCTGCCGTCGCCTTTTTGATGATGATTCACCATCGCGGGTGGCCGTTCCCGTGATAAAGCGAACGGCCTGACCTGCAAGGAGGAGATGCAAGGGTGCAGCAGGAAGCCGCAGCGCAAGCGACCAGAGGGAGTGCGAACGGGTGAGTGATGTCCCCTTTCATAGACTCCGGGTCGGGCCAGAGTCTTTCACGGGTAAGGCAGCACGCGGTGAGCAAAGTACTCAAAAGGTGAAGCTGGAATTAAGCCAGCGGGCGAAGCCCGTTTCCTTTCTGGGGCCGGTAGCGGCCCCAGTCAGGGCGGCGCTGACGGAACGGCAGCTGCAAGCCCGTGCGCCGGAGATGGGGAATTATGACCGGCTCTTCCGGGCGAATACTTACCATTCAAAAACAGGTGCGCCTTCCACATGATCGCCCACGGCAGAGAAGTGGATCATGCTGACATCGGCCTGACGAATTGCGCAAAAGATGAATGCACGTGTGGTTCTCGAAATACCCATTTTTTTCAGTCTGTGTAACGGGTTAGTAACAGCATCGAGCCGAATCAGGTAGCCCACTCCGGTATTCATTAACCACCCGCTGTCTTCATCCCAGAACACGATGTTGTCGAGAATATTATGATCTTCCAGTGTGATGTGATTGATGCAACACTCCAGGACAGGGCGCATCATCATGCGTGAAAGCACAACACGAGGTCCCCATTTCAGAGAGTCGGTAACATCGTTCCATGACCACTCTTCATCATCAGGAACGGGAAGCGTCAGCAACCTGAAAGGTACACCAATTTTTTCTGCAAGAATTTCTCCCATTCCGATAACAGGATCATCACGTTCATTAAGGTCACAGCACGCAATAAATTCACCGTTCAGGTAAATGGCTTCCTCGCCGTTATCAAGCTGAATAGCTGTTACACCGAGTGGCGCATTTTGTAGATAATATTTTGTCATTGGTTATTCTCCGCTATGGCGCTCAAAAGCCGCCCCGTTGCGGGGCGGCGGCTGTCAGATGTAGCCCAACTCGGCGTTCACGGTAGTCATGAACTGCTGCCAGTATTCAAATCGCAGCGCAGGTACATGCGCGCGGCGGCCACTCTTCAGGGCGTTTACAAACGCCTTCGCCTGTGCGACTATTTGCGGGTCGAAAATCATAGTTAACTCCTTTGGTTTTGATGAGGACCAGTTGCATCTGGTCTGGAAGAAGCAGAGTTCGCGCTCTGCTTTTTTATTGCCTGTGATCCGGCAATCCTTTCTGCGTCGATGACGCAAGCCTTCAGTTGTTCACCCCCGGCTCCTTCTGCCGTCTCTTTTTTCTTCGGCTTCCGGGCCAGAACGAAACGCCCTCATTGCGCAGACGATCCGGCAGCGCCCGAAAGAGGCTGCAAGGGTTAAGGACTTATTTTTTCTGTGTCACACCGGAAAAAATCAGGCCTTAAGCAGCTCTGCTGCGACCCTTTCAGACGCTTACGGGAGATGCCAGTCTGCATCAGCAATGAGAGGCTTTCGTGCGTGCGGAGGGGAAAAAGGACGGCAGAAGAAGCCGGTGAAGCCGGCTTTCCTTAGCGGACGCCAGCGGCGGCCAGTGAAAGCGGCGCGGCCGGAACGGTCGCAGCAAGCGCGGGGTTGCCGTTCGACATCGGACACTAGCGAATAGCCCGAAACCGCTTGCGGGTTCGGCGGGGCCTGGCCGGTGCGTCAGCAGCTGCCCGGCGGAGTGTGGCCTGACGACCCGGCGCGCTGGCGCGACGGGGAGCCGAAGGGGGCGCGCCTTTCGCATTTTCCTTTCTCTTTTCGCTGTCAATTTCAACATCAAAAAAAGTGCAATATCTGCACCTTTTAACCTTCAAAAAAACCATAATTTCATTATAAAATAAGTGCAATTTCTGCACTTTTTTAAGGATAAATAATGACAGGTTACGAGCTTCGACTCTGGAGAAAAGGCCTCGGCTGGAGCCGTGACAAGGCGGCTGAACAACTGGATATCAGCCTGCGAACCTATAAAGACTACGAAAACGCGCCCCGCCTGAAACGCAGCATTGCGCTGGCAACAGTGACGCTATCACTACAGGACCAGCTGCCCCGATTCAGACAGAACCGGACCAGCGGCGACAAAATGCGTGAAATGCTCAATGTGATGATCGATGATGCGATCCATCCGGATTAACGGCCCTTCCCTGCGGGCCTCCCCTGCAACGTGTCCTGCACATATTTTTGCGCCATATTCCAGACTCGCGCTTCATCTTTGCTCAGTTCCTCTGAATCAATGGCTTCACAAGTATAGTAAGCATCCCATGGCGGCGGATGACTGACAGCTTTGGGCATATTCAGCAGTTCAACCGCCGCGCGAACTGACGGAAGCACATCACCCGAATCGATCCCTTCATCAAAAATTATCTCTGTGCCCATCGCCACGTTATCCTCCAGCCACGCCAGCAGGATTTCCAGTTTGTGGGGTTTGCTCATACGTCCTCTTTCGGTGTGGCCCGGCAATCGCCGGGCCTGATTTTTCAGTCAATGGCCCGGTAAATCAGATCGCGTTCCGGGTGTTTGATGATGCTGATATAGTCCTTCAGCGCGTCCTGACGGTCGACAAGGCCCTGACAGACTCTGGCCATCTCCGGCCCCATCTCGAAAACCTGCCAGTTGAGGCGGTTCAGGCACATCAGGGTTGCAATGATCCCGGTGGCCTCCGCTGAAACCTCAGCATCGAAGTAATTTCCCGGCATGGTCACGTGATACACCCCTTCCGGCGGTACCAGATATCCGGTCGGGCGGGTAATACAGTCCTCAGTCCATCCGTCAATTCGACCGCTGATACCACGCGGAACGGCAAAGTAACGCCAGAAACCTCCTTCATACTGGCTATGTACCTGTAACCAGGAGGCGACCAGCTGGTCGCCCTGCGGCGTGAAGAATAATTCTGGAATAAAGGCCAGACGCTGGCGCGGGTCAGTGATTTCAATGCTGGCAGTCGGGGCAATCATTGTGGAAGTCATCATTATTCGGCTTTCCTTAGCGGCCGCCAGTGGCGGCCAGTTTAAGTGGCGCTGCCGGAACGGCAGCTGCAAACGCTATGTGTCAGGCGGCATTATCGAGGCCGTACATAAAGTCCTTCATTGCTTTCATGCGCCTCTGGAACTCCAGCTTGTTTTTAAAGTCGTTCCAGTAATAAACCGGGGTATAGCGCACACGATGCAGGTTCATTGTCAGCGTGTTGCCTGTGATAACTTCCGCCGGGATACCCAGTAACGAAAGCTGAACAAACGCCATATCGGCGGCGATCGGGTCAATATCGATACAACTTCCGAACATGTGATTCGAATGGTCATATCCGGCATCTAACAGGCATTCGGCATAGGCGATAATCATCCCCGCCGCGCCGCTCGCGGGGTCACTGACGGTGACAAAACCCTCGCGGCGGATCGACTCTTTCACGCCGGGCATCATCATTCGCGCCATCATCGACTGAACAGAATACGGCGTGAAGTATTGCCCCATGCCATTAGATCCCAGCTCCAGCTCCATGAAAATCGCGCCGAGAAAATCATGAAATTTGGCATCGAGCGCGCATACCATCAGGATGAACAGCTCATGCATTTTCTGAATATCTGCGGCCTCGTAGCGCTCGCAGATTTTGCGGCTACGCTCGATATTCTCCGGTGTAAGAATCCGCGCCAGATCCAGCTCACTGGCAGAAAGCGTGATGAAATCGCAGAACACATCCCAGCGGCGCATATAACGCGCGGTATCGTTAAACAGGCGGATAAACTGCTTACGTGCTGCATCGACGTGCATCAACCCGATAATCGGCTTCTTTTTGGAAACCGGAACAATTGGAATAACGTTGTCAGACTCACGCGCCTGGTTGAAAAATTCTGCAAAACTCAGTTGTGACATAGTTCCCCCTGCTTGCCGCCCCCTCAGGGGCGGCTCCGTGTATCAGTGTGTTTTCTGGCTTTCAGGAATGAAGGTCGCTTTGACCTTCGCCACAATGACGGCGTGATTCAGGTGGCTGTAATCACGCAGACGGAAATAACGCTTGCCGCAGCGCACGAAAATATCAGTCACGTTCCCGCAATACATTTCCTGCATCATGAACGTTTCAGTGTCCTGCGCGGTGTCGCTACGCCAGTTCATTGGCGGCATCATCCCTGCCGCGTCATGGAACTTGTACACGTCGATTTCGACGGGGGCAGTGACAGCCGCTTTTTCGCGGGTCAGCCAGTAGGCGCGCTCGGCCTCGGCGGTCGCGTTCATGTCCAGCGTGTGGGTCGGTTCAGTCTGATATACGTGCATAGGGATCTCCTTTCTTTTTAATCACATCACCCGTTGAGTTACGGGAGCCGCGGTTTTGACGTTTTGCGGGAACCTGCTGAAGTTTCCCGGGTTGTTTCACTTCACCCGTTTGAGAACCTTCGCCGCAGGTGCAGCACGCCACCGGCCGACGCCGGAATCCGGGGCGGAAGCGCAAAGTTTTTACCTGGAAAAAGTTTTCGCTGGAGAGCGGCAGCGGCCCTGGATGACAAGGAGGACTGTGGCGTGATTCAGCACCCAGGAGGAGGCACTCAAAGGGAGAAACGCACAACGGAGAAGACGAGCCGGGACCCGCCGCAACGTCGATACGCGGCTGCGTAGCGATGTTGCCCTGTAGAATCCCGTCGCCGGCGACGGGATGGTGAGAGCGGCGTGGCCGGAACGGCCGCAGCAAGCGTGGTGTTTGACCTTCTCCATCGGACACTAGCGAGTAGCCCGAAACCGCCTGCGGGTTCGGCGGAGCCTGGCGGGTGCGTCAGCAGCTGCCCTGGCGGAGTGTGGCCTGACGACCTGGCGCGCTGGCGCGACGGGGAGCCGAAGGTGGCCGGGTCCTTCGCCTTTCTGGTTTGAAACAGGAGGAATCCGGGAGAAAATGGCACAGCCATCAGGGAAAGTGGAACAGAAATGAGCAGAGAGAAACAAAAGGCAGGAAGAAAGCGGAATACTACAGCAGGACCAGAAAGAGAACACAGACGGAGAGGAGGACTGGAGGCGCACAGCGCCTCTCCCCCGCCCTTTCGGGCTCCCCACTCAGGGTGTTCATGCCAGCAAGATGGGGAAAAGGGCCTCCCCGCAAACAGGGAAGCCCTTCTGAAAGCGCTTGCGGTTATGTTTCAACAACATCAATCCCCTGAGTGGCGGGGGTTTCCCCCCGCCGGGGTTAGCTACTTAGCGGATTCGTAAGCCAGTAATGCAGCGACCTCCCGTTCTCCGTCCTTCAGCCTGATTTCGCAAAGCGATTTTCGGGTCAGGTATGTGAATGCCAGCAGTGTTAAACACACTATCAGCACACACCAGATAACGGGACTTCGCGGCAGTTTCATGGCCTTCTTCTCCTTGCCTTACGGCATCTAAGAGGCTATCCTGATGGTGTCGATTCATGCAGGGGCCTCGGTTAATGAAAATTAACTGGGGCTTTTGTCTTTCTGCCTCACGACACAGGAACAAACCACCGGAACATCCTGAGGCAAAAAGCCTCAAGCGCCACCGCCATTATACCGTTCATCCCTCTTTCTGCCCAGGAGTATGGCAGCTAACTGTCTTAATTTATCCTGCTTATCCGTCTTCCCGGGGATCGCCCTCCCCTCTGGCCCACTCAGTAATCTGCTCATCCAGCACGGCAAGTTGCGGGTATACCGCCTCAGCCAACAGATAAAGATCTGTCTCCAGTCCGCCATGCCAGTCGGCCCATTCGGCAGACATATCATTCAGTTTGTCGACGATGGTCTGCAGCTTCTTACGCTGACTGCGTGCGAGTTTCAGTTCCTCACGGAATGGGTTTCGTTTTCTCACGGCCAGACCTCCCGGAGGGTGATCTTGTTCGGTACCATCCAGCGCTCAAGCTCGCGTTCTTCTGGCGAACTGACCGCCGCCACGTCGTGAACATCCAGCACAACCTCCAGCGCCGACAGGTTATACCCGCGAACCAGATCTGCCAGTGACGGGCAACGTTCTGTCCACGCCCACAGCATTTTTTCAAGATCGTAGTCCCGGATATCCTGTTGTGACCAGTGGGCATACCAGGTGCGGATAGTCTCCGGTGTGTGAAATGCCAGGTCGATTTCGGCCTGCCCGGTCAGGTTGTTATACTTATCTTCCCGGTCTCTGTCGCGGCGTGCCTCCTGACGACTGTATAGCTCATCTTCACGCTGGTAACGACTTGCCTGACGCTCCCCTACACTGAATGCCTGCTCCGGAAACAGCGATGTCACCATCGAGGTATCAAGCGGCGAATAACAATGCCGACCCCGCGAGCGAATAAGAGTATCAAATGCTTCCTCATACTGAGCGAGCGGGACTTTGTCGTCCTTGTACCAGTATACGCCGCGTACCTGGTTAATGGCGCGACCGCTAATTTTGCTGCTCCCACACAGGAACCGGAAAAAGGCCCGGGCATAAGGGTGCGGCGGATTACCGAACCGCCTGTCCTTCTGGGTTGTTTCCTCAACGTGCATAATCGCACGGAGTGCAGCTTCACGTTCTGGCAGTTGCGTCACAAGAGAGAGATGGCGTGGAATGCTCATACTGGTATCTCCTCTTTCAGAATCGACATGATGTCGCATAGTCCGTATCCATCCCAGTGAAGTCCACTGATCTGAAACAAAATGCGGCTGATTTCACTGGCATCGAAGAACGAGGACTGGTGAACACAGGCCAGACGCTCTCCCTGAGACATGGAAATCAGTACAAGCCAGTAATCACTGATTTCACCAGGGCTGCATACCACCACGTCAAAGCGGCCATGTTCAGGGGTAAAGCGAACCTGAACCGGAAACAAGCCGCCGAACTCACTGCGGAATTCTCCGTTCATGTCCCATTTGTCAGGGAGTGCGAAGGCATTCATGACGGCATTAGTTAGTTCACTGCGATACTGAAAACCCGCTGCTCGATGGGCTTCAAACTCTTCGGCGGTCATCGCGGCAAGACGGGAATGATGAATACTCATAGGGTATCTCCTTATTGCCGCCCCATCGGGGCGGCTCTCCATATCAGGCGGCTAATGCCGAGTGGTCAGTTTCAGTCTGTTTTTCTTCAATCGCTTTCGGCTGCGGAGCGCATAACCACGAAGGAACCCAGCAACTGTCTTTCAGACGATCCTCGGCAAGCTCGGCAGCATCGCCCTTCTTCATCTTCGCCGCATCGGACGCTGCCCCTTCCATTCCAGCCTCTTTCAGGGATTCGACAATCTGGTCATGCTTAACGCCTTTGAAATATCCGTCTTTGGTTGGATGCCACCAGTCGCGAAAGTTGAAATCGATCGCAGTCTCCAGCGCGTCAAGTTTGCTTCGGGAGGTATGACCGTTATCGCGAGTCTGAACACCGTCAACGGAACAGGCCGTACAAAACGCCATAAGAGACATGAGCACACCACCATCCAGCGAGAAGAACGAGGTTAAATCCTGTCGCCAGCCCTCTGGTAAAAGCGCCTCAAGACGCTCACCTTCGGTCCGGATTGCGGTATATGCTTTACCCTCCTTGCCCGACGGCGCATTCATGGTCTGTGAGTAATGACCGACAGTCACGCGAACACCAAATGGATTATCCTGCTCTCCACGCCCCGTAAAGACCTCAGCACACATACGCCATGCCAGCAGCGCCACGGCTTTGGTTGGTTGGTTCATCAACGCTGCCTGAACAGCAAGCGTCCTTTCAGACGACATTTTCAGCAGTTGCGGCGCGGTAACCCCTTCGGTGATATCTTTTTTGATCGAAGTCACCGCAGGTACAGGATCCTCCCCACTTTCCGTTTCTCCGTTCTCTTTTGTCGGAAGGTCTTCAATACGGCAGACACCGCGCTGAATGACCAGTTCGCCATACTGGTAGCTGACCACAACACCCGCAGAGGCTTTAATCCCATCCGTCCAGGCACGTTGTCCTGCTTCTTCCTGCATACGACAGATTTCGGCATCAAGCTCGTCAGCTTCATCACAGGCACTGTCAAACGTATTAAATTTCTCTTTCAGTTCATCCAGACGCGCCTGTTCTTCATCGGTATAGACGGTTTCTGGTTTTTCCAGCAGCAGGTAGTCTTGCCCGTCCTGACCATAACGACCTACCGTTTCCGGACGCCCCATACTCCACGACCAGCCCTCGCTCAGTTCGTGTTGCAGTGCAATCGTGTCCAGTTTTTCCTGTACAAGGCGCTGAACCAGTACGCTGTCAGCCGTTCCAGCCCCCTCTTCCTTGGAAAACAAATCTTCACGAACCACACCGCCAGCGGTTTCATATGCTTCACGACCCACAAAGAGAAAGGCTGAACTGGTAACAGAAATTTCGGTTTCTGTGATCGCACGTTTAAGTAAATGAGCCTGAACAGATCCCCACTGCGCGTAGACGCTGTCAAACACCTGAACCTGACGTTCCTGACTGGATTCGAGGCACAGAGCCTGACACTGCTCAACAGTGATTTCATCCTGTGCGAGCTTATCCAGCAGTGCTGGGGCAAGGTTTGCCAGTTTCAACATGCGCTGAACATGGCGGGAACCATAGCCCAGACCATCACCAATCTGCGCAGCGGTTTTGCCCTGCGCCGCCAGCTTACCAAAGGCCATAATTTGCTCGGCAGGGTGCATCGCCTCCAGTTCATTGTTTTCAGCGTAAGACGCTTCAACAGCCAACTCGTCACTGACACACTTAACCGGAACCTGATAATCGGCACCAATACGTCCCGTCTCGCACAACAGATTCAGTGCGGTGAGACGTCTACCACCTGCAGCAACTCCGGATTTGCCCTCCGGCAGCATGTGAACCACGAGGTTATGCAGAAGCCCGAGGTTTTCAATCGAGTTAGCCAGACGTTTAACACTGTCAGCGGTGTAAGGGATGGTACGCACGTTCAGCGGAGATTTAATAAGATCGGACAGCGGAACGTATGTGATAACAGCGGAATCAAGCGCACTTTTCAGTTCTGCGCTGATAACTTTATTCTTCGGATTGGCCTTTTTGGCTGATTTTGCTTTAACATTTGCTACTGACATCGTTATTTCCTCCATTTTAATGATTGTCGCGTTCTGCGGAGGTGCATCTCCGCAGAACACCTTTCGTTTACTGCTGTACTGCCCTGCCGTGACTTTTCAGGTAGCCGTTCAGTACCTGTCCGGCATCCGGCTGGAAATTCCAGACCCGTTCAATCAACTGCTCATGTTCGTCACGCATAACTAACTGAAAATGCGATGACTGGTCGTTTTCTAACGTCACATTGGAGTAATACGCAGACACGTTTTTCGCGTCTTCGCGTGTAAAAGCGCCCAACGGAAGCAGTGGCGCAGGAGCATTGACGACTTCGCCATTCAGCAGCGCCGCCAGCGCATGATCCTCAGCCGTAGGCTGCCGTAATGACTCAGGCTGATTCAGAAAATCCTTCAACGATTTGCACATCACAAAACCCCTCTGGTCTGGTTTTCAGAGGCAAAGCCTCTCCTGCCGTCCTCTTTCTGGTGTTTTCACACTCTGCGGAGGACCTTTCCGCGAGAGCGTAACGGGCACGGCCCGGTGAAGCTGTCCAGGATTAGCGGGAAATTTATTCCGGCTCGTCCGGAAAAAATTTGCTGATAAAGCCCCGGCGGTCCTGGCCAGCAAGACGGGTTGTGGCGGTATCAGCGACCGGAAAGGCACTCAGCAGGGAATGAACGCAGAGGAAGTGGCGGGAGAGAGACGGCAACGTCAACAACGTTGCCCCTTACACCCCGGAACGGGGTGCATCGAGCGCAGGAACGGCGCGACAGGGCGGCGCGACCGGAACGGTCGCTGCAAGCCAGCCTTTGACGTTGCGACAGCCTGGGATGGAAACCCGCTGCCCGAAGGTTTACCGGAGGGCCGGGCAGAGACAGCGCAGCTGGCTCGGTGCGAAGCATGACAGCCCCGGTTCCCGAAGGGAAGTCGCCCGGGTCAACCAGCCCGTGGAAAAAAAGTATCTGAAAGCCCCGGTTTTTATCGTTCTGGTTATGGTTCTGGCCACGCGGCCCACGCCCACGCCCACGCCCACGCCCACGCCCACGCAGGTCAGCATGTTTCAGAAACGACAGCAGGAAAAGCAGATTTCAGAACTGATTCATCACCGGCTTCACCGGCGGAGGGAATGCGCCGCAGGCGCTTTCCCCTGCCGTCATCCCGCAGGGATGACAGGGTTTTCCCGCGCGCGAACAGGCGGCTCATTGGCCGCCTCCGGGACTAATATTTAACTTTTTGCTGGATAAACTGGCCGCCGATAAATAGTTGCTCGCGACGAGTCAACAAATCACAAATATCGTCAAGGAGCATTGGCGTCGTTATGGGTCTGAGGCCTAATTCCCTGCGGCGTTCGTTTACCAGAGTTTTGTAGTGTTTCAGAATTTTGCGTGTTTCAGGTGTCATTTTCATAGGGAACCTTTTTCCGGCAGGGTTTCCCCTGCCTTATCAGAATTAGCGACGAAAAACATAGCCATCAATGAAGTTGAAAGTGTCGATAAACAAATCACGGGCAAACGCGTCATAGTCAAAGTAGCCGCGCAGGCTCTCAGGGATAGCCGCCAGCAGGCTGTGTTCGTTCACGTAGTCCACAGCAAAATCTTCTTCGCTCACGGCCTCGCCATAGTAGGCGTCTTCGAACGCGTCAAAGTCGCATTCGCCGCTGTATTCGGCCCACGCGATAAATGCCGCGTCCTTACCTACATCCTTCGCCTGTTTGTAGGCATCGATGAAATCCCAGTCCACAGAGCTTTCAGAGGCAAACTGAGAAGGAATGCCTTCCCAGTCCTGAAACATCAGTTCCGGGTCATGCTCATTCGCGTGGAGCGCGTGACAGGCTTCCAGAAAGTCTTCTTTCTCGTCGAAATCGGTCAAATCAAACCATTTTCCGGCCAGGCTGCCACAGTTGTATTTGTGATAAGTGCCAACGTATACCGCCGGGGTGGTGGTGATAGTGTTCATGGGTGTTCCCTCCATAGTCCAGGTTATCTGAGTACCGGCTTACGCCGTGCCGACACGACAGCCCGACGAAAAGCGGAGGATGCAAGGTCGGAAGCGGAGGCCGCAGCGCAGATAAAGCAGAGGCGGTCTGGACGGTTTTTCTGCGAATTTTTGAGCAGAAAAACAACGGGAAGAACGCCGATAATCATCAAAAATAACTGCGACCGGGTGACGGTGGAGGTGGCGCCAGCCACGTGCCTTGCATACGCAGCGGTCGGGCTAAAGTGAAGGCACGGCGTTAGCCGCAGACCGCACGAAATCTCATCCCCCGCGCGCCCGTAACAGCGTGGAGGTCGCGCTGGTATAGCGGAGCAGCGCGACATCCGATTCCTGTACAGAACTGCGGGGCAATCTGCCCCGCCCGTCGGTCACGCAGCAATCCGGATTCCGGAGAATGACCGCATCATCGCGTCAATTTCGACGCGGGCCTCGCTGACCGCATCACGTAACCAGCGGCGCTCAAACCATACGCGTGATGGGCTGTCCGGGTGACGCAGCGCGAACGGTACGTCCGTGACACCAACAACGCGACCGTGACATTCGAGACGGATCTGGAGGCGACGAAACGTTTCCTGCCCGTCGAGGACGGCTTTCAGGCGCGCGTCGAGAGTGTCGTTATCCCACTCGGTATCATCGCTTCCGGCTTCCACTTCAATCACGGAGAGCGTGAAGTTGCGCGTCCGGCGGGTAAACACCAGAGGATCAGCAGCAGGACGCAGGGCTTCTGTCAGGCGGTATCCGGCAGCGGCGACACAGCTACAGACATGGTTGATTTCGTCTCGCAGGGCTTTCAGGAGGCACAGGATTTGTTTTACCGACATCCCGGCAGGACAGTTATCGTATTCCAGCGAAATCGTGCCAGCGTGGGCTTTGCGGTGGCCCAGCGAGTTGCGGTAAAGACGAACAATCAGATCGCTCCCGCTAACTAATGGCAGCAGTTCATTCAGTGCGCTATCCGGCATCAGGCCACGCAGCGCAATTTCAGGCAACAGGCGCAGCAGATCGGACGCCCCCAGTTGGCCATAGAAAGCGACGCCTTCCCCACGCGAATAATTCAGGCTGGTATCGATATCCATCGTGGCTGGCCAGCCACGGGCAACCAGCGTGTTACGGGTGTGACGGTGCATAAAGCGATAAGCGGTGGTCATAGTTTTCTCCTTGTCTCGACGCGGCGACTGCTTCGCCGTGCCGATACGACAGCCCGACGATCCGCGGGAAATGCAAGGGCGGAACCGGAGGCCGCAGCGCAGATAAAAAGCAGAAACGGTCTGGACGGTTATCGAGCGAAACCTGAGCGAGAGAACGACGGGAAGAACGTTGAAAAACATAAAAAATTTACTGCGACCGGGCGATGGTGGAGATGGCCCGGCCATGTCCCTTGCATTAACCGCAGTCGGGCTATAGTGGAGGCACGGCGTTGACACCCGCCGCGACACCGGCGCGGCATAAAAAGCGGAGTCCACGACATCCTTATGGCTGATTTGGCGGGCTGACAATGCAGCCCGGCCACGGTTAGCGGGTGAATTCGTCCCAGTGTTCGTTGAACTGATTCTGAACCCGCGGGCTTGTCAGATCACCGGTAACAACCCAGGCATCCAGGAATTTAAGCCCCTGCAGGATAGAACTTTCAACATCATCAAGCAGTGTGATGCTGTTAAACCAGACCGACTTTCCGGAACGATAAGCCCATCGGCAGCCATCACTCTCTTCCAGGCATTCCTGCCACCAGGTTCTCCCCATATAAACAACCCCGGCTTCCGCCAGCGCCAGACTCTCCGCCTGGATCAGGAAATATGACGGAAACTCAAGATCAGAAACTTCGATATCGACGCCAATCAACCAGGTATTCATTATTTCTTTGCCTCTTCAATCGCCCACTGCAGGTGATCCCAGTTGAAACCGATATTGGCATCATGGCATTCATCAGCGAGTGCCATCGCAGCCTCAATCGTCTCGTTGTCCAGCGTGTTATCGAGCGAAAGGAAATCGTCGGCCAGCCAGAACGTCCCTGTACAAAGTGCATCCAGAGGATGTTGCTGCAATCTGGCAATCATCCCCGATACAGTCATTTCACGACGCCACAGACCAGGTGCCGGGAAAACTGCGTTGGCCACATCAAACCACTCCCAGTCTCCTGGCGGTACCGGCCATTTCACCATTTCGGTCTGAACGCCTGGTAGCCGGGACAGACGCTCAAGGATCTCCCCCAGGGAAAACTTATGGCCACTTACATCGTCACTGGCCAGACAGTGGCCATTGAGAAACACCGCATGCTGGCCATCATCCAGCGTAATACACGTCAGCTTAAACATATTTCCCTCCTTAACCCGGCACCCATCTGCGCCGTGCCGACACGACAGCCCGACGATCAGTGGTTAATGCAAGGGCGCCAGCAAGGCCGGTAGCCGGTAATAGCAGAGGCGTTCCGGACGGGTTTTCCGTGAAAATTGAGCGGAAAACCGACGGAAGGAACGGCGATAAGACGTTAAATCCTAGGCGGCCGGGCGCAGCTGGCGGCGCAGCTTCCCTTGCATTCACCACAGTCGGGCTATAGTGAAGGCACGGCGCACCCATGCCTGAAGATGGGATAACCAGACGCTGCCGGTTCAATGCCGGCAGTGGATGGCTGGGGAGAGATGATGAGCCCCGGTTTCCCGGGGACATATTCAGGAAAAACTAGCGCTAAGTTCCCGGTCGTGGATGATGCGTTGGCGCACCTCATCAGCCAGATCATGGAGTACGTTCAGAGGTAGCCAATGGCGTACTGGCGCTCCCGGACGAATAATGCAAATGCCGGCGCTGCGGTCACCTTCACGGACCATGTCAAAATCACGGTAAATCGCGAGGCCAACGGCAACGACTGCGGCCCCATGGTGAAAAATTTCTGTCAGCCATAGTTGCTGTTGTTCAGCATCCGGGCGCATCAGCGGCGGCATATCATTCCACGCTTCACCAAAAACCCAGAAGTGGCGTGTCTGGCGTTCAAAAATATTGATCCCTTCATACTGGGCTCCGGTCATGTCGTTAATAATGCCGGCATCAATGAAGATCTGACGGCACAGGACCATCAAATCGGCTTCAATCGCTTCAGCCAGGCCAATACCGACCGGGTTCGCCTCCTCAAAATCAATCCGAAAACAGGGATCACCTTTCAGGATTTCGCCGCTGACGCTTGCACACAGATTGAGATCACTGCACATCTGCTGCAGGCCATGGACCGCACGGACATCAAGATGGCCACGTGAAGCAATTGCCGGCAGCATCGCCATAATAGATTCGGTAGTGATATGGCCCGAAATAGTGAAGCAATAACAGTTCGCATCAGGCTGGACAACGACTGACGACGGCCAGTTGTTTTCTGACAGGATCTGACGGCTGCGGGTTGGTGCAAGAGTCATATAAAGATTCATAGGGTGCTCCTTCGTTTGATTTACCAGGCTTCTTCTGCCGTAGCTTTTTACGTACGGGAGGATGTCTCCCGCCATAAGTGACAGGCGGCAACGTGCCATCAGGCAAAAATCAAGTTCCGGAGGCAAAGCCGCAGCGCAAGCGACCAGAGGGAGTGCGAACGGGTGCAGTTGCAGGCGACTTTATTTTTGCCGGCACGGTGCAACTGTTTAAGCGATGGCTGGAGATAATCTGACTGCAATAGAGCAGCAAAGTGACTTCATTGGATATACCCACATCGTTATCCCCCGATTCTGTGGATAAGTAACCCAGCTCTCAACGAGAGCAAGATACCACATCACCGGTGGAGTTTTTCCAGGAACTACAGAGGGTTAAAGGCAGCAAAAAATCAATACTTGAAAGTGTCTTCAATAAGGCAATAATACTGTATATGCAAACAGTATTATTTGAGGTGGTTATGTTTGAGTTTATACGTGCTGACAGCAATCCTGAGTTGACGCCCATCCCTCTCTATAGCGATCGCTGCCAGGCCGGGTTCCCCTCACCGGCCCAGGATTACGTGGAGGCCGAACTAGACCTGAACCAGTACTGTATATCGCGGCCCAGCTCAACCTATTTTGTACGAGCTATCGGCAACTCGATGACCGACATCGGCCTGCATTCGGGCGACTTGATGATCGTCGATAAAGCCGAACAGGCTCAACACGGAGACATCGTCATAGCTGAGATAGAGGGAGAGTTCACGGTTAAGAGATTGCTGCTGAGGCCACGGCCTGGACTCCAGGCGATGAACCCAGCCTACCCAACTCTATGGCCAGACCCGGAGAACCTGCAAATTTTCGGTGTCGTAACTGCCTTTGTACACAAAACCCGGGGACATGAATGATGTTCGCCCTGGCAGATGTGAACAGCTTCTATGCGAGTTGTGAGAAGGTCTTTCGTCCTGACTTACGTGATAAACCAGTGGTTGTTCTTAGCAATAATGATGGTTGTGTTATAGCCAGATCGAAGGAAGCGAAGCGGCTTGGAATCAAAATGGGGATCCCCTGGTTTCAGCTAAAAGCAATGCAGTTCCCGGAGAAAGTCCTTACGTTTTCCAGTAATTATGAGCTGTACGCAAGTCTGAGCAACCGGGTCATGGCACATCTGGAAGAACTGGCGCCCCGCGTTGAGCAGTATAGTATCGACGAAATGTTCCTGGATATTCGCGGCATCGATGGCTGTACTGACTTTGAAGATTTCGGACGGCAGCTGCGCGAGCATGTCCTAAGAGGAACCGGACTGACAATTGGCGTCGGGATGGGACCGACAAAAACTTTAGCAAAATCAGCGCAATGGGCATCTAAGGAGTGGCCGCAATTTGGTGGCGTGCTGGCCCTGACTACTGGCAATCTCCGTAGGACGGAGAAACTGCTCTCACTGCAGCCAGTGGAGGAAATCTGGGGGGTTGGTCGCCGCATAGGCAAAAAGCTGAATACATACGGCGTGACGACTGCGCTGCAGCTGGCGCGCATGAACCCTGCCTTTGTACGCAAGAACTTTACCGTGGTGCTGGAGCGGACCGTACGCGAGCTGAACGGTGAGGCCTGTATATCTCTTGAAGAGGCCCCGCCCGCGAAGCAGCAGATTGTCTGCAGCCGATCATTCGGAGAGCGCATCACGACTTACGAAGCGTTGCGACAGGCTATCTGCCAGTACGCCGAACGCGCGGCTGAAAAATTGCGGGGAGAACATCAGTTCTGCCGGCACATATCGGTCTTTATCAAAACCTCCCCTTTCGCAGTCAACGAACCGTATTACGGCAACGTGGCCAGTGAAAAGCTTCTAGTACCCACACGCGACACCCGGGACATCATTAAAGCCTCAGTAAAAGCCCTGGACTGTATCTGGCTCGACGGGCATCGATATGCAAAGGCTGGAGTAATGCTGAATGACTTCACTCCTACGGGGGTAGCACAGTTAAATCTTTTCGATGACGTTAAGCCGCAGGAACGAAGCGAGGAGCTAATGAAAGCCCTGGATGGCATAAACCACTCAGGGCTCGGGAAGGTATGGTTTGCTGGGCGCGGAATAGCGCCGGACTGGCAGATGAAAAGAGAAATGCTGTCGCCGGCATACACAACTAAATGGACTGATATACCGTGCGCCTCAATTTGAGTATCAGAGGAAGCTCTTCATTTTTTCTCGGGCTTCTTCCAGTCGCTGCTGCTCATCATCCTCTACGACTTCGGGCTTGATTGCAGGAGCAAACTGCCCTGCTCCCAGTTCCTGAAGCACTGAGCGAATATCAGCCTGCGTAGGTTTCCATCCGGTAGTCTGACTGAGCAGCCCGGTCAGCTGGTCAGCTGTAAACTCCTTGTTCAGCATTGCGGCCAGAAGCGCGGGCAATCTAGGGTCCAGTTGCTGCAGAGCCATTCCGGAAATAAACGCATTCCGGAACAACTCGCCCCGGGCAGAACGGGGAACGGCTTCAATGACTTCCAGAGCCTGTCTGTCTGCATCCCTCTCAGGATGCAGATATAACGTGAATTTTTTCCGTTCCTCACTCACTTCATTACTCCCCTTTAAATACGGCGATCGCTTCTACCAGTGCGGTCTGTGGAGAGGACATCATAACCACTTTCGGACCCAGATGTTGCCATGCCGCCTGGACTGCCGTTTCGATAAGCGGCGCACCACCACCGACAATATAAACCCGGTTTACATGACGGAAATCGGCAAGATCATCCACCACTCTAGCCCCCAGACTGACGATTGCGCTTTCAATGGTATCCATCACCAGTGGGATTTTGCTCTCGTCATTAATCACCTGGCGGACAAAATCCATATCATGGCGGTGTTTTATCAATTCATCAGCCACCATGGCACTGGTATCACTTGAAGCCATACGAAGCGCACTGAGGGCACTCTGAGTGACCATTGACACACCAATACCCGAATTACCATGAATGGCACTGACCGCATCAAACTGCCCGACAATGACGCCAACATCGAGAGTCGTTCCGCCAAGGTCGATTACCAGCGATTTCTCGTAAGGCCCGACACTGTCTTTTACCAGACGGGTAAACACGGCAGGCAGGGATTCCGGCATAACTTCAACGTGTTCAATACTGAACGTCTCACCTTTGTTCAGTTTTACCGGCCGCATAAGGTTGTCGATCTTGCGTTGAATGTTGAGCTCATTCTTCTGGCATTCTTTTGTATAGAACTCACTGATAGGCAGTGTCACCGTCAGTGAAACAGCCTGTGGCTTCAGCCCGCTGTTAAGTAATGCATGATGTACAGCCAGAACATTCACATCAGTGTACTGATACTCAATATGAGTCGTCAGGATAGACTGATTGCTGACTTCATCATAGGTGTACTTCTTGCCATCGAGCTCGTAGTTAAAAGTCTGTCGATTTCCCAGCCCCTCTACCTTCCAGCCGGTACGGAATGAGTTCGCAGATACTGACGTCTGCAGCTTCTTCCCGGCATACCAGGCAAGTTTTACGTTTGTTGATCCGTCATCACAGAAAATATTCATTATCATTCCTTAGCCCAGACATCGATAACACTCAAAGTGAGTATTAACAAATATTCTCACGGCAGTGCAACTACTCACTTTGAGTTCCTTCGAGCATGATAATATCAAAACAAACTCATAATCAAATCATTTGAACATCGAAAACACATTATTTTAATATTACTTTGACATCAAAGTGAGTTGAGATGACTTTCACCAAAAAGCATCGCTATCGGTTGACATGACAGCCAAAAAAACTATTATCATGATATTGTTTTAATATTAAAAAGGGATTGCAATGATACTTACGATAGCTAACACAAAAGGTGGCGTAGGTAAGTCTACGCTCGCGGTCAACATTGCCGTAAAAAGAGCCCTTCAGGGGAAAAAAGTTTGGTTAGTCGATGGTGATAAACAGGGTTCGTCGCAAACAGCTATTTTGGTTCGTTCAGAGGACGGTGTTGAGCCAGGTATTGCTTGCTCGCATTACCCTGAAGGTCCGGTATTAAGGAGCCAGGTTTTACAACAGAAAGATAACTATGACGATATCATCATCGAATGCGGGGGCCGAGATTCCACTGCTATGAGGGCAGCTCTGACAATCACAGACGTCCTTTTAGTCCCTTCAGCACCGGGAAGTTTCGAAGCTTGGGCTATGGATGCCAACGCCGAGCTAATCAAAGAAGCGCGGAGCATAAGAGATGGGTTGGTCTGCTATTCGCTTTTGAACAAAGCAGATACTCAAGCCAGATCCTCCTACAACAGAGATATGCTGGAAATGATGGAAGAGTACAAAGAGGACATCCCAATCCTCGACAAAGTCATCTATCAAAGAAAAGTCTACGCCAATGCTGCAGGCAGTGGAAGAACCGTAAGTGAACTGAAATTACGTTCGCATGAAAAGATTGCAGTACAAGAGCTAGATACTCTCATATCAACACTATTTGAATAGTTAAATGCAATCAAAATAATATTAAAGTAATGTATAGGTGATATGAAATGGCGCTCCAAAAAAAACCCAAAAACCAGCAATCTGTTTCAAATAATGAGGCAGTAGAAAACTTCATAAACTCAGCCCCCGATGCAAAAATCCCCGCGTCGAAGGGAGTAGTTAAAGGTAAAAAACAGCAGATCACAATCACGATGGACCCTGAACTGATTAAGCGTATAGATGAAGCAGCTGCAGAGAACGGGCAATCCCGCGCTGCTTTCATTAATATGTCATGCATAAACATACTGGACTATGGTTTGCAAATTGCTGGCAAGAAGAAAATCAGCGACTAAAAACATCAAAACACAATGAAAGCAATATCTATTTGATGTTGTTTTAATATTAAAACAACATCAAATCAATCTTTTCTGATTCTTACTGTTATCTTAGATTTTTTTTATCATCGCAACAGCCTCAGCCCCAGACATCTGAAACTGCACCCTGTGCCTTGCTGCGACATCGAGAGCAAACACCTTCGTATACACCTCAGTTGAGCTGATGCTCTTATGCCCCATTAAACTCTGCAGTACCTTCAGTGGTATACCGGCATAAAGCATGTGCATGGCGTAGGAATGACGGAACGTGTGCGGTGTCACCGGCACGGAGAACGTCACCCCGTCGGCCGCTGCCGCTTCAACTGCTTCGCTGAGCCAGGTGCGGACCGTCCGATCGGTAATCTCCCAGATACGCGCCTTCTCGGTTCTGCCGCTTCGCTTATTGCGTCGTTCAAGAGGTATTTTCAGCGTGGCCACCATCATCTCCAGCTGGCTGACATAGTTCGCATCGGAAAGCGGAACCAGGCGATGCACCTGACTGCCGGCAGGCGATCGGCCGGCCGTTCGGGCCGCTTTCTCCGCCCGCTGCTTGAGTGTGGCCAGCTGCACGAACGGGTAGGGTGATGCCAGAGAAAAATCCCCTCGCGTCAGCGCCAGTGCCTCATTAATACGCGCGCCCGTATTCCACAGTGTTGCCAGCAGCATCTTGCGGTGCAGATCGGGAACATAGTGGAGCAGGGCACTCACTTCCGGAGCCAACAGGTATCTGGGCAGTTCGTCCTGAACGAGAGCCATCTGACGCAGGGCCAGCGCCGCCGGATAGTCGATGGACACAGGCAACTGAGCTACCGTTCCTGGCTGCTGCCCCAGGGTAACGAGTCCGGTCATCAGTGTGACTCTCCGGCTGACGATATATTCAGTGCTGATGCGATGATTTCCCGGTTTTCCTCATTACGCCAGTTACCGAAATAGTCAACTTCCTGACGCAGGGATATGTCAGCAGCCTCTATCAGGTTCGATATTTTCTGCAGGGTATTCTGCAGCTGCTGTGCTGATATCACCCGTGGCACATCATGTTCATCCACGCCGTTGCGGTGTACAAGATCATTTCGCCAGTCTGAGATGATGCCCAGTGGCTCAGTTGGCCAGACGGGAGGGATGTGCAGCACGGCCCCGAAATAGCGCTCAATGGTTTTAACGTTATGAAATGTCATTCGGGAAACATAATTTCGGGCTGCAGGCCTGAACAGTTCAACATCCATTGTGCGGGCGGCGGTTTTATCTTTATTAGTGACCTTAGGTGCGGATTTCAGATAGTACTCATTAAGGAAACGTTTAAGGGGCCAGTCATGCTCAAGCAGAGCCCTGGCGCAGTACATCAGGTACGCCTCCATTACAGTCACGGCATGGACGAAAGACATCCTGTACACCAGTTCAGGATGCTCCTTATCGAGTAGGATATACAGCTTCTTCAGCTCCTTCTTTGCGTGTATGTAACGCTGATGAACATTGTTCAGGGAAGCCACAAAGAGCCCGTGTTCATGTTCCCACTGAGCCTGATCGGCCATCGCTTCCTGCTCCCAGCAGTACAGGTTCGCGGCCTGCTCCCATTCTTCAGAGTTGGGATTAACATCCGGGTAATTCTCCTCAAGCCATTCATTAAACCGTTCAGCTTCCAGATCCTGCATATATTCCTTCATGCTACCCATATTGCTGTGACCTCTTATAGTGTCTTAATAAAGAAGAAATCCTGCCTTCCGTATGTATTCAGCGATCGGCAGCCAGTTCTTCAGCCAGCTTCACAAACCCTTTGTGCTCAGTCTGCAGGTAATGACTGTAAATCCGGGCATCACGTTCTGTCAGTTTTGATGGATTGCCGGTGAAGTAATGCTGCAGCACCGCAATACAGTGACTGTAGGTATCGAGATCGTATTCCCAGTCGCCCAGTTCCCCGACCGCATCCAGTTCCTGGCGAAAGACGTCATACTTCCGGCCGAGGACTTCAAGGCCGAGACTGGTGGCAGCATAAATATTGTTTTCGCTAGGTACAGCGATAGCATTACGGATCTTCTCAAACGCGTAACTGAAAGTATTTTTATCGTTCAGAGCGGTAAACATGTTCTTTCCTCAGTTGATTAATTAGCTGTGCAATTTTACCACACCTTAATCATCTCCGGATGAGAGGCACTCTGTTGCACAAGTGACTTTCACAAAACTAAATTTCACATAATGAAATAATAACCAAGCTTATAGCCACTCAATTAAATTACCGGATACCTGTTTTCCAGTGATCCGATTTTTTAGCTATAGCAATATTTCCGGAAGTGTACCACGCACACGGAATAAGCAAAGCGCCAAAATCCGCTGCCGCGCGCCGGGTCACGGGGGAGTGCGGAAACACAACATATAGCGTCATTAGCAGCTGAAAACACCGCTACATCTTGTGTCTGTGGGCCGCCGCGCGGAGGGGCGGGTGAGGAAGATCCGGAACCAGGGGTTTTCGGATCTCTGCGAGAAGAGAAAGAAACTAATACTACTGGAGCAATAATTATCAGTTATTGTTGCTTTAATTACATTATTGCCTGAAAGGCAACAATCATCACACTCTGTTGCAGAAATCAGCACACCGAAAAAGAAAGCCGCCCCTCTCATGCGTAACCCGTTACATGCGCTTCGGGTTCAGATCAAATATTGATTAACCCTTGACGGAAATAAAATGAAGCCGGTACGGGATCGCCGTAATATGAATAAAATTATTCAAAGCCTTCGGGCATTCATCAGCAACTGAATAAAGGTATCAAGGAATGTATCCTGTATTTGAGAATGGCTCCTGCTGGGTCAAGGTAGATTTTCATCTTCATACCCGTGCAGATAAAGAATTTCGCTATGCCGGAGAGTCCGACAGATATATTCGCGACTACGTCAGTGCCCTGAAAGCGGCTGGAGTGGGCGTCGGCGTGATCACCAATCACAATAAATTCGATCCCGGTGAGTTTAAGGCACTGCGCAAAGCCGCGCGCCGTGAAGGTATGGAGCTGCTTCCCGGCGTGGAGCTGTCCGTTAATGATGGCCAGGCCGGTGTGCATACGCTCGTGGTGTTTGCTGATGAGTGGTTTATCAATCCGCAGCAGACAAACCATATTGAAAGTTTCCTGACGGCCACGTTTGCGGGCGTTGATAATTTTGAGAACGAAAATGCCCGTTCAACAGAAAATATCACACAGACCATCCAGCGCCTTGACCGGTACGAACGGGATTACTTTATTGTGTTTGCCCACGTGGAGGCCCCTAACGGATTATGGGGCGGGCTGAGCCCTGGCAGGATTGGGGAGCTTTTTGATAACGAGCTTATCCGCCGGCGCGTGACGGGATTTCAGAAGGTGATGACCCACGACCTGCGGATCAAAATTAAGGGCGTGCTCGGTGAACGCTATCCTGCCGAAGTCCAGGGATGCGATGCCAAAACGCTGGATAACATTGGTGTCAGAAAAGTCGCCAGCTATCTGAAACTGGGGGATTACAGTTTTGAGGCTGTCCGCTTTGCGCTGCAGGATTTCCCGCACCGCGTCAGCAGGGAGAAACCGGCACTGAGCCACAGCCATATCCGCCAGATAGCATTCGAGGGAGCCGGTTCGCTGGGCGGAACTGTGGTGAAATTATCTCCGGAGCTGAACACCCTGATAGGGATCCGCGGCAGCGGCAAATCCTCCATCCTTGAAGGGATCCGGTATGCCCTGGACATTCCCTTTGGCGAGAAGGCTTCTGACCGCGATTACAAAGAAAATCTGGTCAGTAATTTACTCAAAAGCGGGGGGAAGATTACCGTTGAGGCCGTATGCCGTCACGGGCGGGCCTATCAGATAGTCCGTATCTTCGGTCAGGAGCCGCAGGTCATTTTTGACGGACAGGCCCGGCACGGGGTGGCGCTGCGGGAAACGGTGCTGCACAAGCCGGTGTATTTTGGCCAGAAAGATCTGTCCAATACCGGTGCCGGATTTGAACATGACCTGATTGAAAAACTGGTCGGGGAGCGCCTGGCCGCCGTGCGGAACAAAATCCGCCAGCAGGAAGACGCCGTCCTTGACAGGTTACGCGAGTATCGTCGTCTGAAAACATCAGGAGAAACACTCTGTGAATGGCAGGCGAAAGAGAAGGATGCGCAGTTTCGCCTGCGCTTTTATGCCCAGCACGGTATGGAAGAAAAACTGGCGCGTCAGACCACCTTCGGACGGGATGAGCGCTACCTCAGCAGTACCACTGCACGGGCAACCCGGGCGCTGGACAGTCTGCAGGACGTGATCAGGGAAAAACTCGATGAGCTGAAGCAGGATCAGAAACATGAGTCCGCCCATAACCAGGCGGATATTGATGATTATCGTGAGGGATATGACCGCTTTACCGCGCATCTCGGCTCCCTGAACACCATCGTGGACGGCGCCCGCCGGCTTCTCAGAGAACTCGATACGAAGCAGCAGGCTTTTCTGGAGAAAAAGCTGGCGCTGACGGAGGAATTTGCCGAAATAGAGCGTGGCCTAGCTGAAGAGCTGCGGCTGGCAGGCGTGGAAAAAGCCGATCCGGCTGACTTTCTGAAGCTGAAGGCCGGGCTGGAACTTGCGCAACAGAAAATTGCCGAGCTGACCCGGGCTAAAAGCAGTCAGGCGTTACTGGAGAAAAATCTGACAGAAGCGCTGAGCCGATTACATGAACTGTGGGTGGAAGAATATCAGGAAATTGAAGCCGTACTGGCCGGCATCAGCCAGGCCGGTTCGCCTCTGAAGATCGTGCCGTGCTTTGCAAACGACAAAAAAGCCATGCAGGCCGTTCTGAAAGAGGCCTTCACCGGCAGCCGGCTGCGGGAAAGTACCTACCAGACCGTGGCTGACAGCTTCAGAGATTTTGGCGAGCTCTGGCTGAACAGGGATAAACTGCCGGGGATTATCAGCGGTTCTGCAGAGACATTCAGCATGTATCTGGAACAGCAGATAGAATCGCTGATTGTCTGGCAGATCCCGAATACCTACACCATTGAATTCCGGGGTAAGCCCCTTGAACAACATTCGCTGGGTCAGCGCGCCTCCGCTTTAATGCTGTTTGTTCTGAATCAGCAGGATAATGATGTGGTTATCATCGATCAGCCCGAAGACGACCTGGACAATCAGACGATTTATGACGACGTGATTAAAATCATCCGGGCAATGAAACCCCGTACCCAGTTTATCTTTGCCACTCATAATGCCAACATCCCGGTGCTGGGAGATGCAGAGAATGTTTGTGCCTGTAAATATGCAGGCGGAAAGATCCAGACATCCGCTGGCGGCGTGGATGCCCCGCCTGTACAACAGCACATCATTTCTGTGATGGAGGGAGGGCGTGAGGCCTTCGAGCGACGCAGGGAAGTTTATGGCTCGTGGCTCAGCAAAACCTGATTCCATCATGCTTAAGGGCATGCAGAAAAAGCCGCAAATGCGGCTTTTTCAATTTTCCGATTATACCGCTTTTCGGATCTGCGAGAGAGTTGAGAAGAATTATTTCCATTTTGGAGAGGATAGGTAGACGATTGTTACTCGTTTTGGACAAGTCAGCCTGAAGGAAAATCAGCGACGAACCGGCACTGATTATTTGCATCCTGAACGTCTGTCCTTACCTCTGACATTGCGACCATCCTTAAAGCCCGCTTTACGCAACATCAGACGTTAGTAAGTCATTCTCAATATTGCTCTAATCAAAGTGAATCCCCAGATCTGATGCAATTTATGCAAATCAAATGCTCCAGAAGACGGCTGGCAGACTATCAACAGGATATCTGTATGGCCACTCTTGCACTCTGCATTCCGATTGACGCCGCATCGTAAGTTGAAGTTTGCTAATCTTTGAGATGTAGTACCCTCTATACAGTGCGGATTTTAATTAATGGAATAAATGATTATGAGTGAAAATGATACAATCCAAAAGAAGTCTAAAAGCCAGATTAACAAAGCGGTATTCTTTACATCTGCTTTGTTAATTTTCCTTCTTGTCGCCTTTGCCGCCGTATTCCCGGATGTCGCCGACAAAAATTTTAAACTACTTCAGCAACAAATCTTCACGAATGCCAGCTGGTTCTACATCCTTGCAGTGGCCCTGATTCTACTGAGTGTCTCGTTCCTGGGACTCTCACGCTACGGTGATATCAAACTGGGTCCGGACCATGCACAGCCTGATTTTAGCTATCACTCCTGGTTTGCGATGCTTTTCTCGGCAGGGATGGGGATCGGCCTGATGTTCTTTGGCGTTGCTGAACCTGTGATGCATTATCTTTCACCTCCTGTCGGCACTCCAGAGACCGTTGCGGCAGCGAAGGAAGCAATGCGCCTGACGTTCTTCCACTGGGGCCTGCACGCATGGGCAATCTATGCCATTGTGGCACTGATCCTGGCCTTTTTCAGTTACCGTCACGGTCTGCCTTTAACGCTGCGTTCCGCACTTTATCCCATTATTGGCGAGCGCATATACGGACCTGTAGGCCATGCGGTTGATATTTTCGCCGTTATTGGCACCGTCTTTGGCGTTGCGACATCGCTGGGGTACGGTGTTTTGCAGGTGAATGCTGGTTTGAATCATCTTTTCGGGGTGCCTATTAATGAAACGGTGCAGGTGATTCTAATCGTTGTCATCACTGGTTTAGCGACGATTTCGGTGGTGTCCGGCCTGGACAAGGGAATACGTATACTGTCTGAGCTCAACCTGGGCCTGGCAGTGCTGCTGCTGGCGCTGGTCCTGTGTCTGGGACCAACCGTGCTTCTGCTGAAGTCATTTGTGGAAAATACGGGCGGTTATCTTTCTGAACTGGTGAGTAAAACTTTTAACCTTTATGCGTATGAACCTAAGTCGAGCAACTGGCTGGGGGGCTGGACATTACTGTACTGGGGATGGTGGCTTTCATGGTCGCCGTTTGTGGGGATGTTCATCGCAAGAGTCTCGCGCGGTCGAACCATTCGCGAGTTTGTCACCGGCGTGCTGTTTGTTCCCGCCGGCTTCACGCTCATGTGGATGACGGTGTTTGGTAACAGCGCAATCTATCTCATTATGAACCAGGGGGCGGCTGATCTCGCCAATACCGTTCAGCAGGATGTCGCGCTGGCCCTGTTTAATTTCCTGGAGCATTTCCCGTTTTCTTCCGTGCTGTCATTTATTGCAATGGCGATGGTCATTGTCTTCTTTGTCACCTCGGCTGACTCCGGGGCAATGGTTGTTGATACGCTGGCATCGGGTGGCGTCGCTAACACGCCTGTATGGCAGCGAATTTTCTGGGCCTCGCTCATGGGGATTGTGGCAATCGCACTGCTGATTGCGGGGGGACTGAGCGCGCTGCAAACCGTGACAATAGCGAGCGCATTACCTTTCTCAGTGATTTTACTGATATCCATATACGGATTATTAAAAGCCCTGCGTCGGGATTTGACCAAGCGTGAAAGCCTGAGCATGGCGACTATTGCTCCGACTGCAGCGCGTAACCCGATTCCATGGCAGAGACGCTTGCGCAATATCGCTTATCTGCCAAAGCGCTCTCTTGTGAAACGCTTTATGGGCGACGTTATCCAGCCCGCCATGACGCTGGTTCAGGAAGAACTGAATAAACAGGGAACGATAAGCCATATAAGTGATACTGATGACGAACGAATTCGGCTTGAAGTCGATTTGGGCAATGAGCTGAACTTTATTTATGAAGTGAGACTTCGTGGCTATAACTCACCGGCTTTCGCCATGGCTGCAATGGACAATGACGAGCAGCAAGCTGAGCAACATCGATATTATCGCGCTGAGGTCTATCTGAAAGAAGGCGGTCAAAACTATGATGTGATGGGCTGGAATCAGGAACAGCTGATTAATGACATACTGGACCAGTACGAAAAACACCTGCACTTCCTGCACCTCGTTCGTTAATACAAAAATGCCGTCCTGCCGGGCGGCATTTATTTTCCCGAACTTAATACAAGGATATGCTGAATGATTTCACGCTGGCAATGGATTCTCAGGCAGACACTTAAAAAGCTATGGTTCAGGGCAACGTTATTCGCAATGGTAGCAATAATAACGGCCCTTTTATCTATTCTTTTTAGATCAATGATCCCAGAGTCAGTATCAGTGAAGGTTGGTGCGGAAGCAGTTGATAATATTCTGAACATACTGGCATCGAGTATGCTGGCGGTGACCACATTTTCACTGAGTATCATGGTCACCGCTTACGGTTCAGCCACTACTAATGTGACGCCCAGAGCCACGCGTTTAGTTGTAGAAGACGTAACCACACAAAATGTACTGGCCACTTTTATCGGTTCTTTTCTCTTCAGCCTGGTAGGGATTATTGCCCTCAATATGGGAGCCTACGGAGAAAGGGGTAGAGTCATTTTATTCATTGTAACACTGGTTGTCATTGCCTTAATAATCATCACATTGCTTCGCTGGATACAGCATTTGACCTCTCTGGGCAGGGTAGGTGAGACAACAGCAAAAGTAGAACAGGCGGCGATCGAGACATTTATTGCGAGAGCAAAAAGTCCATGTCTTGGCGGATATCCATGGCTTGAGAACAATGAACAACCAAAAGGAACTGTTGCCGTATATCCGGAGAAAATTGGCTATGTTGAATATATTGACATGGTCAAGCTCGGCAGTCTGCTGAGCAATGATCCTCGTCATGTATATCTTGTGGCGCAGCCAGGCAGTTTCATACATCCATCGATGCCAGTTTTGTACCTGAGTTCTGGTCAGGAGTCATCAATCTGTACCGATTTACTTGAAACGATCATTGTCTCGGATGTGCGTTCATTTGCTCAGGATCCCCGATTCTGTCTCAGCGTCATGGCCGAAATAGCCTGCAGGGCCCTTTCGCCCGCAGTAAACGATCCCGGTACTGCGATTGATGTCATTGGCAGAGGTGTTCGAATACTCTCCGCTTACGCGCAGAATAAAATAGATGAAACTGAAGTGATATATCCTTCAGTACATGTTGCGCCACTTCAGATCAAAGACCTACTGGAAGACTTTTTCTTACCTGTTGCACGTGATGGTGCGAGTATGAGGGAGATTCAGATAAGAGTCCTTAAAGGACTGTCTATGCTGAGTAAGGGTTGGCCTGGGATGTTTGCTGAAGCCGCACATATACTGGCATCTGAAACATTAGAGCATGCAACTCGTACTGATCATATAGCCCATGACGAATATCTTATAAAATCAATTTATTATAATTTATTCAGTGGCGAAAATCCTAATAAAAAACCATAGTTGCGGGACAAAGGATTTGTCCTCTGGCAAGGTGAAAGCAAAGCATTCCAGTGAGAATGAGCGTCTACTTTGAGCTGTGATTTCAACTGATGGACGCAACACAATTATTGAACTCACAGCGTGAAGCGGACGTAGCTAATTTTGCACAGCCCTCGATTAGAAAATTTAAGAATCCAGCCTTCAATGGTGTCATGGCGACAGGCAATACTCCAGTCCAGTGGCATATGAAGCCACATTGTCGCTGCCGGGAATTTGTTTCACCCATTATCGCACCGGAGAACAGGCAGAAGACGAAGCAGCGCTTATGGCAGCGATCCTTGCAGATGCAATGAATGCCGGAGCTGAACGAATGGCACAGAGTTCACGGGATGTCACCATTCACCGGATGATGGTCATGGTGGAGCGTCATTTACGCGCTGCAATCTATGCATCTACCACCTCGGTACTAGTCGACGCGCAGCAGGACCATCCTTTTGCCGCAATCTGGGGGGATGGTCACGTATCATCCTCGGACGGACAGTTCTTCCCGGCTGGCGGACGGGGTGAAGCCAGCCTTGAATACAATGCAAAATACGGCAAGCGGCCAGGCGCGTCGATTTATGGCTTTTTGTCGAACTGGTTTGCGTCCTTTTTCTCCAGAATGATCCTGGCCTCTGAGAGTGAGGCGCCTTACGTACTCGACGGTTTGCTTCACAACGAAAGTTCTGTGGAGATTCATGAGCATGCCACTGATACTGCCGGTGCGACTGAAACAACATTTTCGATGTTTCACTCCTTTGGCTACAGGCTCATACCCCGCATTCACAACCTCGGGAGTCGCAGGCTGTACGTCATTACGCCCTCAGAGGAGTACAGGCCACTTGATGCTCTGATTGCCGGAAGGGCCAGGATGGATGTTATAGAGCAACGCTGGGATGAAGTGCTGCGGCTTAAGGCTTCGATCGGAGCTGGTCTGATGCCACCGTCGTTGATACTAAAAAAGCTGGCTGCCTCCCCCAGACAAAACAGGCTCAACCAAGCCCTGCGTGAAATGGGACGTATTGAACGCTCTATTTTTATCTGTGACTGGCTGCTTGATACCCGCTTACGTCGCAGATCGCATGCCATCCTTAACAAAGGTGAAAGTCGTCAAGTGCTTGCCCGCGCCATAATGGTACTGGATTAAGCTGATGAAGCCCATGGACCCGCCACCGGCGATGGTCGCCAGCGCCATTCTCGGGCACCGCCACGATGCTCCAGCTCTTGCCCGACTGCAGGAAGCCGGGGATTAATCTACCCGTGTTTTCCGGTTTCAGCCCCCGCCCGCTTAAAAAACTGTTCACGGCTAACCAGTGCTGGACGTCTTTCCTCGACGCCGGTGGTTTGCGCGGTATCGAAGTCGAAGCCGTCACCAAAATGCTCGCCTGCGGGACCCGCATCGGCGGCGTGAAGGAATATGGCTGCGATAATCCTGACTGCCACCATGTTAAATATATCACCAACGCCTGCCACAGCCGTACCTGCCCCTCCTGCGGGAAAAAGGCCACTGACCTCTGGATTGCCGCTCAGCTTAACCGCCTGCCGGACTGCGACTGGATACACCTGGTCTTCACCCTCCCCGACTCGCTGTGGACTCTGTTTGAGGTCAACCGCTGGCTGCTCAACGACCTCTGCCGCCTCGCTGTCGATAACCTGCTGAATGCCGCCGGCAAAAGGGCGCTGGATATCGGTATTTTCTGCGCGATTCACACTTATGGACGTCGTCTCAACTGGCACCCTCATGTCCACGTATCTGCCACCTGCGGCGGCATCAATGCGCTCGGAAAGTGGAAGAAAATCAGCTTCCGCAAGGATGCCATGCGCACCCGCTGGATGTGTAATATCCGCCAGTTGCTGCTGAGCGTCTGGTCTGAAAGTATTGCAATACCATCCTCTCTCACCCATATCACCACCGAATCACAGTGGCGCAGCCTGGTTCTGACCACCGGCGGCGATTACTGGCATGTATACATGTCAAAAAAGACGGTCGGGGGCAAAAACACCGTGAAATACCTGGGCCGTTACCTGAAAAAGCCGCCGATTGCAGGCTCGCGGCTGGCACACTATGCCGGAGGCACCATGCTGATCTTTCGCTACCACGACCACAATACGGGAAAGCAGGCCACGGAAACGCTGACGCAGCGGGAAATCGTGGCGCTGCTGAAACAGCACATCCCGGAGAAGTTTTTACGGATGGTGCGCTATTTTGGTTTTCTGGCCAACCGGGTGTGCGGAGAAAAGCTGCCGGTGGTCTACAGCGCGCTGGGGATGGAAAAACCGGAGCCGAAGGTGTGCTATGCGCAGATGAGTAAGCAGTTCCTGCGGCGAGACCCGTTTGAATGCGTGCTGTGTGGAGGCAGGATGGTCTACCGTCGTGCAATATCGGGGCTGAATGTGGCAGGGCTGAAGAAAAATGCGCGGGATATCAGTCTGCTGAGGTATATCCCAGGCTGATGCAGAATAAATGTGCCTGTAATTCGGGGGGGAGTATAAAAAACAGCCCGCCGCGGTATAAAAATCGACCTCGTGTAGAGAGAAATACCGGAGTGATGGGAAAAACGGTTTACCGCACGAGGCATAAGTTGCGGACAGCAGTATCGCCTAGTTTTTCAATTTACTATACGTCAAGGTTCTTAGTGAGCCGTTTTTAAAAGAAATGATAAGATAACATTGTTTATAAATTGTTGATGTTTGATTTAGTAGCATATGAAATCCAGCAGCTTTATAGGGTTTTCCTTTTATCTCTGCTTGCTGGGTTCCAGAAACGTTAAATTTTAAACGGAGGGGGCTTTTGTTTAAGGCAAATCATGTTCCGGTATTAATGTATCATCATGTCAGCCATTGCCCTGGGCTGGTTACACTTTCTCCCGAGACATTCCGGAAACAAATGAAATGGTTGGCTGAAAACAACTGGAAAACACTGTCATCAGATGAACTGGAGTTTTTTTATCGGGGTGGAAAACTTCCCCGTAAAAGCGTTATGTTGACATTTGATGATGGATACCTTGACAACTGGTTTCAGGTATATCCTTTATTAAAAGAGTTTAATCTTAAAGCACATATTTTTTTAATTACCGGTTTTATTGGGAATGGTCCGGTTCGTCACTCTCCTGGAAAGGAATATTCTCATCGCGATTGCGAACATCAAATAGCAACCGGGAATGCTGATAATGTTATGCTTCGCTGGTCTGAAGTGAACGAAATGTTGCAATCTGGTCTGGTCGAATTTCATCTTCATACGCATACTCATACACGTTGGGATAAAAAGTTCAGTTCACGAGAAGAACAGTGTAAACATCTTCGACAGGACTTATTGAGCGGGAAAGAATATTTAAAAGAAATGACAGGGAAATGCAGTAAACATTTGTGTTGGCCGGAAGGTTATTATAACAAGGATTATATTCAGGTCGCTGAAGAACTTGGATTCTATTATTTATATACAACAGAAAGAAGAATGAATGCTCCTGCTAAAGGAACTGCTCGGATAGGAAGAATAAGCACCAAGGAACGGGAGAATTGTGCATGGCTGAAAAGACGACTTTTTTATTATACAAGACCGTTTTTTTCATCGTTGCTGGCCCTTCATAAGGGGCCAAGATTACCGGATGATTAATAATGAATATACTATTTACGGAATCATCACCGAATATAGGTGGTCAGGAATTACAGGCTGTTGCTCAAATGAAGGCCCTGAAGAAAATGGGGCATTCAGTTATGCTTGTCTGCAGGGAAAACAGCAAAATTGCTTTTGAAGCCAGTAAGTTTGGAATTGATATCACATTCGCGTTATTTCGAAACAGTCTTCACATTCCTACTGTATGGAGATTACTCGGAATAGTTCATAGTTTTCAGCCCGATGCAATCGTTTGTCACAGTGGACATGATAGCAATATTGTTGGTTTGGTACGGTTATTCACCAGGAAACATCCATTCAGAATTATCAGGCAAAAGACATATTTGACACGAAAAACAAAAGTTTTTTCAATAAATCATTTTTGCGATGAGGTGATTGTTCCCGGAACAAGTATGAAGACACATCTGGAGCAGGAAGGATGTCGAACTCGGGTTACTGTTGTGCCTCCAGGCTTTGATTTCCAGAAATTATACGTTGATTCCCGAAACAGTTTGCCTCCGAGTGTTCTTTCCTGGCTGGCGTCCCGAAGGGGATGCCCCGTTATTGCTCTGGTAGGAATGTTGCGCCCGGAAAAAGGGCACGAATTTATGTTGAATTTACTGTTCCATTTAAAAATGAATGGACGACAGTTCTGTTGGTTGATTGTGGGGTTTGGTTCGCCTGAACTGCGGGAGCATTTACAGTATCAGATTGGCAGTATGGGCATGCATGATGATGTTTTTATTGCTGACAATGTTTTTCCTGCCGCCCCCGTATATCGGGTTGCCAGTCTGGTGGTTCTGCCTTCAGAAAACGAATCTTTTGGTATGGTACTGGCAGAAGCATCGGCATTTTCTGTGCCTGTAGTGGCCAATCAGATTGGTGGAATCCCTGATGTTATTCAGAACAACCAGACCGGGACATTGTTACCAGCAGGTAATAAGCACGCATGGATGTGCGCCCTGAATGATTTTTTTAATGACCCTGGGCGTTTTTATCAGATGGCTCGCCTGGCAAAACAGGATATAGAAGAGCGGTTTGATATTAATAAAACTGCGTTAAAAATTCTCACATTAGCGAAGCACAAGTAACAATATGTTTTCTGTAAGTAACTTATCATTTATCGGTTTCCTTAAAAGGATTGCTTTTTCCTCAGATTCACTACCGGGGAAGTGGGAACACAGAAAATTTCGGTTCATGTACATTTTGCGATGTGCTATAAATCCGGTTGCCAGTATTCGATATTATTACGAACTGCGTTCCTTGCAGTGCATTGAGGATATTCTGGCAATACACCCCACGTTGCCAGCAAGAATTCATCGCCCTTATTTGCATAAAGGGGGAAGCGCCTGGACCCGGGGACAATATATTCTTGAGCATTATCGCTTTGTGCAAAATTTGCCAGAAAAATATTCTGAATTTTTGTTTCCACAAAAATCGGTATCATTAGTCCAATTCATCGGGAAAGATGGAGAGAATTTTGATATCCAGTGTTCTCCCAGTGGTTTTGACCGGGAAGGAGAGTTGACGTTGTCATTGTTTTTCAATAAAACAGTGATTGCCCGGTTAACATTTTCAGTCATTCTGACTCAAAATGGATACACCGCTTTTATTGGCGGATTGCAGGGAGCCCCTAAAAATACCGGACCTGATGTTATTCGGTGCGCAACCCGGGCCTGTTATGGGCTTTTCCCAAAACGGATTATTTTTGAAGCATTTTGTGCGTTGATGAAAGCTTGTAATGTCTCTGAGTGTCTGGCAGTCAGTGAGCACAGTCATGTTTTCCGGCAATTGAGATACCGGTATCAGAAACGCAAAACCTTTGTTGCGGTCTACAGTGATTTCTGGGAGTCTGTAGCAGGAAAAACCTGTGGTGACTGGTACAGATTACCAACACAGGTGGTTCGAAAGCCGCTAAGCGATATAGCCAGTAAAAAACGCTCTGAGTACCGAAAACGATACGCTTTGCTGAATTATATCCATGAAACTACTATCCGCTCTTTGGATGCATATCCTGTAAACTCAGAACATCAGGACGGCTTTGTTGAATAAATCAGATTTCGGGTAAGTCTCCCCCGTAGCGGGTTGTGTTTTCAGGCAATACGCACGCTTTCAGGCATACCTGCTTTCGTCATTTTGGGGTCCGCTTGGAAAACGGAATCTATGGTCACTCCCGTTTTTGCAACACCGATTTTGACGACAAGTTGGCTTGCTTGAATCTATCCGGCGTCTGAATGGGATTTTATTCCCGCGCCTTGATGAGTTCCGCGCCTGATGAACCTCCAGAAAATATACGGCTTCAATGAGCCTTTCCGTTTTACAGGTTCCTCAACAGGCCGGTGGGCCGTTAGTATCATCAATATCAGTATTCGCAAAACCAGATCAGTAATTCTTTAAACCGGTGTATTTCTGCCGTTATGCTACATAAGTTTGCTGTCGTGCCGTTAGGGCCCAGGCTATTCTGGCCAGCTTGTTTGCCAGAGCACAAGTGACGACAAAGTTGCTTTTCCGGCACAGTAAATCCCTGACCCAATCGGCCAATTTGCCAGACTGGTGTTCCAGTTTTTGTATGAATACCCTGGCACATTGAACCAACAAAGTTCGGATCTTTTTATTACCTCGCTTACTAATTCCCAGCAATGTCGTCCTACCTCCCGTGCTGTACTGCCGAGGTACAAGCCCTGTTGCCGCCGCAAAGTCACGGCTGCTGGCGTACTGCTTCCCGTCGCCAATCTCAGTTGAAATAGTACTCGCTGTCAGTGTTCCGACGCAGGGAATGCTCAGCAAGCGCTGTCCAACCTCATCTTCGTCCAACTTTCGTTTCAACTGGGATTCCAAATCTTTAATCTGCTCAACAAGATAGTGATAATGCTGTTGTAATTTCAGCAATAACTGGCTGAGGTAAAGAGGCAAACTATTATCCTCAAGAATGGTACTCAGTCGGCTAATAACGGCAGCTCCTCGGGGAACGCTAATGCCAAATTCCAGCAGAAAAGCATGCATTTGATTGGTTGTTTTTACCTTATCCTGAACCAGGGATTCACGGACACGATGCAGAGCCCGCATTGCCTGCTGAGATTCCGTTCTGGGCTGCACAAAACGCATAGACGGACGCGATGCAGCTTCACAAATAGCTTCGGCGTCGACAAAGTCGTTTTTATTGCTTTTAACGAACGGGCGGACAAATTGTGGTGATATCAGCTTTGGGGAATGCCCCAACTCTTCCAACTTGCGTGCCATAAAGTGAGAACCGCCACAGGCTTCCATTGCGATGGTTGTAGCGGGGCATGTCGCCAAAAATTCGATCAACTTTGGCCGGGTAAATTTTTTACGGTAAACAGCCTTCCCGCGACGATCCTGGCAATGAATATGGAAAGAGTTTTTACCCAGATCGATACCAATGAGCGCAATGTTTTCCATGATAGTTCTCCGAATGAAAGCCTGTCCTCAGCATAGTACCGGGAAGGAGGGAGTGACCATCTCATTAATTATCCCACGCTAAGACTATATTTTGTACAGCAGTGGAGAAGGATGAGAGACCAGCAGTTCATTAACAGGGACTCCTTTTTGCTTAAGCGGCTCAATGGTTCATTCTATATAAACCGTATTCCAGAGTGTTATCGCCGCCGTATGTAGTGTCAGCGCCGGTGGCGTGGTAACACTGATCCTCCCACCCCCAGATCCCTGATTTCATTCAGCCGGTGCATGAAGGATGCTCGCCCAAGGGCCTCACCCTTATTCAGCCCCGCCTGTATGCATCGGCCTAAGCCTTTATCGCAAAATCAGTCCAGCATAAACAGCGTCCGATCTCTGCAGAAAATCGCCCTCTGCGCTACGAGTTTGAACGCATTTACTCTGTTTATAGGTAACATTCGCTCCACGATATAATGATATCGGCAACGTATTCAGCATCCTGAGCATGAGTCAGAAGGTGATCCGCCTTACCCAACGAAATGAAACTCTTGGGATGCTTTGCTGCTTTGAATATTTTTTCGGCCTGCTCAATTAACACAGTATCATCTTCAGTCGCATGAAAAATAAGCAGAGGCTTGTTCATGGCGAACACCTTATGAGCGATTTTGTGTTCCTGAATATTGTCCAGCATCTGTTTCTTTAAGGTAAATACCCGCCCGGCCAGCTCAACGGGATAGGCTCCATGCTGGTTAATGTTTTCAACATCATCCTTAAAAAGACGTTTTACGTGTGTCAGTTCTCCGGGTGATCCTATGGTGACAACGGCCTTTGCCTCAGGAACTTCGCCGGCAATAGACAGAATGGCCGATCCCCCCAGGCTATGGCCGATGAGCAAAGAAGGCGCTTCGTACTGTCGGCGGAGATAATCTACCGCGCAAAGCAGATCCGAAATATTGGATGAGAAGTTGGTGTTGGAAAAATCCCCTTCGCTGTTTCCCAGACCAGTAAAATCAAACCGGAGAACGGCGATAGCATTCTCTGTCAGTTTCCGCGCAATACGCGCCGCGCCTTTGAGGTCTTTGCCACACGTAAAACAATGAGCTAACAGCGCAAACGCTTTAGGATTTTCAGGAAGTTCAAGCAATCCGGCCAGTTCTTCACCAGCCGCATTTTTGAACGTAAATTTTAGTTTTTTCATAGGATATTCCAGGTCTTAAACTGATTTCATATGTTTGATCGCAGGGAAAAATAATCTTCTGCTCTGCATCTGGCATTACGCGTTTTCCTTCCTCTACTGGGGATGTGAAACAGAATTCATTCCGAATGCCTGTCCTCACCTTCCAGTTTGAAAGCTGATTATTGCTTCCTGTTCGGTGATCACTTACGCTATGCTACCAACTAGATGGTAGCTTACAAGAATTTTATGAGGTCTCACTGAATGGCCAATTGCGCGCTCATTCTTAAAATATCCCTGGCAATGCTGGCGTTTGCTGCAAACTCTATTCTGTGCCGTCTGGCCCTGCAGGGAGGCCACATTGATCCCCTTTCATTCAGCAGCCTCAGGCTGGCCAGTGGTGCACTCGTCCTGTCACCTTTCTTGTTTTATCACGCAAAAACTACATTATCGCTGTGGCGTCCGCTGAGCGGATTTTACCTCATGGTGTACGCAGTGCTCTTCTCTGTCGCCTATATCCATCTCGATACCGGGGCAGGTGCGCTGTTACTTTTTGGTGCCGTACAGTTTGCGATGGTGATCCACGGATTATTTAAAGGGGAATCACTCTCCGTTACCGGCTCCTCATCGTGTATAACCCCTTTCTCTCTGGCCGTTTTGTCCTGTCAGGATGTCGTCAGAACCCGGCATAACACCCTGTGCCGGGAACACAAAAGGCACGGATGAACAGGTCGTGAATATTCTTAGTGAAGCCTGCTGATGACATGTCTGGCGACAAAAAAATGCCGCCCTTAAGGGGCGGCTTATGCCAGCGTCACGGGGTTATCGTCTGACCGCCATGATGCCCGCATCGACATCCCAGATAGCGCCCGTCACCCATGAGGTTTTGTCAGACAACAGGAAGAGAATAGTGTTTGCCACATCTTCGGCAGTTCCGACGCGTCCCAGCGGGTGGAAATCGTTCAGCGACTTCATAGCATCTGCGATATCCGCTTTGTCCATGAAGCCTTCGTATATCGGCGTATGAACAATCCCGGGAGACACCGCGTTGACACGAATACCCGCGCTGGCCAGCTCAATCGCCAGATTACGCGTCAGGGCATGCAGACCCGCTTTTGCCATTGAATAGGCCGAGGCCGGCGAGTCACCCAGTGCAGCCTGAGCACCAATCGAACCGACGTTGACGATAGACCCTTCGAGCTTCGCGGCGAGCATGTTCTTCACGACATCCTGTGTAATAAAGAACGTGGCTCGGTTCAGCGAAAGATACATGTCATAATCGGCAAAGCTGTGCTCGGTAAATCCTTTGGGCATGAAGATACCGGCGGCATTCACCATCAGGCTGATATCGCGATGGTGAGCATTAATTTCCTGACGGATAGTTTCCATACCTTCTTCGGTCATCAGGTTCGCCGCGATGACCGCAACCGGTCCCAGAGGGCTCAGTTCTTTTTGCACCGCTTCGGCTTTGTCTTTTTTATTCCCGGTCAGCACGACACTGCCGCCCGCTTCCAGTACCATGCGTGCCACGGCCAGGCCCATGCCGCTGGTACCGCCGACGACGAGCAGTTTTTTACCTTTGAAAAAAGTGTTCATTTTCTGACTCCATTACTGGTGGGTAAGACGTTGCCGGCAGCGTGAAACTGCCGGCGGTTGACGGATTAAATACTGCAGCCATCCGTTCCGCAGGTCTGACCCGCAGTGGCTGAAAATTCGGTTTGCTGTTCATCCCAGACCTGACGCAGGGCATTCAAAAAGTTATCTGCTGCCTGAGCCCCGCTGATGGCATATTTTTCGTTCATCACAAAAACCGGAACGCCGCTGAGGCCAATAGACTGTGCGTGGGCTTCATCGTCGGAAACGGTGGCGCGAAAATCGTCATTTTCCAGGGCGGCTTCAGCGTCAGCTTTCGGCATACCGGCTTCTACGGCCATGGCAACGAGCTGCTGACGGTCAAAGAGAGAGCGACCTTCGGTGATACTGCCATGATAAAAACGTTCTTCCACCGCGTCCGCAATTCCGGCCTTACGCGCGGCAACCAGCAGGGTGTGTGCATCTTCTGTATCACCAAACATCATGCCGTCGAAGTTGTAGATCAGACCTTCAGATTTACCGGCGGTGCCCACCTGATTCATCATCAGCTCCGCTGAATGCTGACTGCCCAGCTTTTTAACGATGGCATCCTTAAAAGGCATCGCGGGAGTACCACCGGCCAGACGGTAGCTGTGATGGCGGATCACCACCTGGTCGCGAAATTCAAAGCGATTCAGACCCTGTTCAAATCTTTTTTTAGCAATCCAGCACCACGGGCAGACCAAATCTGACCAGATATCGATGGTAAGGGTGGGTTTCAGCGTTTGCATAATGATTCCTCAAAGACGTTGGGCGGTCGGATCTCACTTATCAGAGAACCGCGACCGTATGGGATTTATTGCGCCTGCCAGACCGGGTAATCGGTATAGCCTTTTTCCGGGGAACCACTGACGCCGTAGTAGGTGGCGCGGTCACTTTCTGCCAGTGGCCAGCCGTTTTGCATTCTTTCAACCAGATCCGGGTTAGCGATGTAGGGCACACCAAATGCCACCAGATCCAGCTCATCATCTTCCAGAGCCTGCTCTGCGATATCACGGGTAAAACCGCCGGCAGCGATGATGGTGCCTTTAAACGTGTTGCGAAAACGGCGGCGGAAGCCTTCCGGAAGTGGCGCTTTGGTGTACACCGGCTGATAGTAAAGGTGTACGTAGGCCAGTTCCCGCTGACCGAGCGCGTCGGTGATGGCTGACCAGGTTTGCTCTTCACCTTCATACGGCGCGAGGTCATAAATGCGGCCGAACGGTGACAGGCGCACGGCAACGTGGCTGTTACCCACGGCTTCCGCCACGGCGTCAATGGTCTCCAGCAGGAAACGCTGACGATTTTCCACCGAGCCGCCGTATTCGTCGGTGCGGGTGTTCAGTTCGCTACTGAGGAACTGGTCAAAGATGAATCCGTTTGCCGCCATGATTTCCACGCCGTCAAAGCCGGCTTCCATCGCCAGGCGTGCGGAGTGCACGAAGTCTGCAGTGATGCGTTTAACTTCATGCGTTTCCAGCGCGCGTGGCTGGCTTGGTACAACCGGGCCCGGTTCTCCGGATTCGGTCAGCGCAAAAACGGTGGTATTGACCGCCTGAACGGTGCCCGCTGAAACCGGCGCTATGTGGCCTGGCTGAAGAGAGACGTGAGACATACGGCCGACGTGCCAGAGCTGCGCGAAAATACGGCCACCTTTGGCGTGAACCGCTTGTGTCACCTTACGCCAGCCCTGGACGTGTTCGTCGTTGTAGATACCAGGGGTATAAAGGTAACCCCGGCCTTCTTCTGAAACCGGCATCCCTTCGGTGATGAGCAGGCCAGCAGAAGCACGCTGTGCATAGTACAAAGCCACGACCTCATCCGGCACGTCATTCATGGTGCGGGTGCGGGTCATCGGTGCCATGACTACACGGTTTTTTAACGCCAGGCCAGACAGATTGTAGGGGGTGAAAAGCTTACTCATCGTATACCTCACAAAAAACAAAAAGGAGTATCCCGGCAGGGATTTGCACAGCCCGGCAGTATCATCGACTGGACGTCGCGCACTGGAGTTGCATAAACATCTGATGGGTGGCAATATACCAACCATCTAGTAGGTAGGTCAATGGCTGTGTCGTATTTTTTTGTCATAACGCAGCCATTTCTGAATTGTCACTCATTTTGCGAGGTCATCACCATGCGTACATTAACAGCTTATAACGAAGATAATTTCCGCCAGATAGAGCAGTACAAAGGAATATCGGTGGTACGTTTCTCTGCACCCTGGTGTCCGCCCTGTCAGGCCAGCGAAGAAATGTTCAGTCAGTTTGCAGACCGGCTCGATAGAGATATTCAGGTGGGGAAAGTCAATGTAGATCAGGCGCCGGTGCTGACAACCAAATACGAGATCTGGGGGCTGCCGTCTGTGCTGATATTTCATGAAGGGCAATTAGTTAAACGCATACCGGGTGTGAAACCTGCATCGGTATATGCTCAGGCTATTGCGGACATAAAAAAAGGGCAGTAATGCCCTTTTAACGTGGAATTTATTAATGCTTAACCGCGTGCCTGACCGACGGCATCCAGAGTGCGGGCTGAATAAATGACCGCCGCGCCAGCGTTGAGGTTAATCGCCACGCCCAGCGCTTCAGCAATTTCAGCGTCGGTTGCACCGGCTTTCACAGCTGCGTCGGCGTGAAAAGCAATACAGCCGTCGCAGCGGGTTGTGACTGCGCACGCCAGGGCAATGAGTTCACGCACTTTTGCGCCCAAAAGGTCAGTTTTGTTACCTGCGTTGCCCAGGGCAACCACGCCTTTCATGGTCTCGGGGGTCAGTTTGCCCAACTCGCCTAAACGTTGCATTAACTCTGAGCGATAGTTGTTCCAGTCCAGCATAGTGTCATTCTCCTGAATGAGGGGTATTAAGAAGCAGTTTTATATACTTAAGGCTGTTGGCGAAGACTTCGGGTCTGGCCGTTGCATGCGCCACTACGCTTGAGCCTTCACAGACATTAATGATCATCAAAGCAATATCTGATGGTTCGGCATGGGATGAAAACTCACCTGACTCCATGCCCGCCCTGACGACTTTTGTGAGCCACTCGATTTGCATATCGAAATAAAGTGATGTCTGTACAGTAATTGCCTGAGGCAGATTGGCGGTCTCTGCTGACAACGCACAACACAGTGGCAGTAGCGAAGCTTTATGGCTTTGCGCGAAGATATCGATGTAAGCCGCAATTCTTCTCTCCGCGCTTTTCTCAGTCGCCTCTATCTGCTCAAATACGCGTTGTGTATCAGAGAACGCCTGTATTACCACCTGCTCACCCAGAATATCTTTGGTCGGGAAATGGTGATGAATACTGGCCTTGGTGATACCCACTATTTTTGATAAATCAGCATAGCTGAATGCTGAATACCCTTTTTCGCGCATCAGGTGTTCTGCTTCGCTGAGCAGCCGTTCCCGTGTCATGGTTGTCATAATTACTCCATATAATCTACTAGTTGATAGATTATATTGTTGCTATTTTTCCGTAGCAAGTTGTATCACTGACTCAGTATCGTGCAGAGCTGAACGTCACTGCCATCCTGCATTCTGAATGGCAGCATTACATCTCTGACATCACGCCAGGCGTGTAATCATTTCAACCGGATTAGCCAGAGTATCGTGGATTGGCGAATTCTTTTGCATTTCGCTGACCAGCGCTTCTAACTCCTCGCGACTGGCGGTCTTGCTCGTAAGGTGAACATCGACGCGAATAGATTTCGCACCTTTACGCACGTTGCTGTCCAGCCCAAGGAAGCCGTTGAGGTTGATATCGAAATTAAGATCCAGCTCGATACCGTCCAGGTCGATCCCTTTTTCAGCAGCCATCATGGTAAGGGTGGCGGTATAACAGCCAGCCAGCGCCTGCATGATGTATTCAGTCGGGCTCATGCCGGTATCGGTGCCGAGTAAACCTGCGGGTTCATCACCGATATTAGAAAATTTCCCCACACGGCAGGTATCGATAACGCCGTTCTGGATTGTGGCGCCGGTCTCTGTGCGAACGGTTAATCCGCCGCTGGAACGGGCTTTCATCTGGAAAGTCAGGTTACCCAGGCCAGGCTGGCTGCGAACTGCTTCACGGGTATTGTGGATCGCAGCTGCGTCTGCAGAAGGTTTAACGGTAGTAGACATAATGGCTCCTGTAATTTCTTGATAAAAGGTATAGCTGGTGTAATCAGTACCAACCATCTAGTTGGTAGATTAATATCGCGAACCTCTTTTGTCTACTCTTTAATAAAAAATAGGGGGAAAAGAACCCAGCAGGCTGTTTTATTTCATAATAACCATTTGATTTTTTTTATAATCTTCCCAGCCGCTCACTCTTGCAGCAATCCAGCCTTTACCCGAAGGATAGTCTGGCGGGTGGTATTAAATTCCCGGGCAATAGCACTGATACTGATGCCAGCATTTAGGCGCTCTGTCACTGTTTGCTTTTGTTCCTCGCTCAGGATGGGGGGGCGACCGAAGCGTTTTCCAGCCGCTTTTGCCCTCGCAATACCTGAATACGTTCGCTCAAGCAGCAAATCCCGCTCAAACTCCGCTACAGCAGAAATTACCTGCATAGTCATTTTTCCGGCCGGACTGGTCAAGTCAACGCCTCCGAGTGCGAGACAATGAACGCGAATATCTAAAGCCGCCAGTTGCTCTACTGTTTTTCGGATATCCATCGCATTACGACCCAGACGGTCAAGTTTGGTGACAATCAGTACATCCCCATTTTCCATGCGATCTAGCAACCGGATAAATCCGGGGCGTTCGCTGGCAGCAACCGAGCCACTGATATGCTCCTCAATAAGTCGTTGGGATCTGATGGCAAAACCCGCCGCTTCAATTTCACGACGCTGGTTTTCTGTGGTCTGTTCCAGAGTTGAGACCCTGCAGTAGGCAAAAACACGTGACATGGGAAACTTTCCGTACGAAATGGATGTCCGAATTATAACGTGTGTCCGAAATTAATTTCACTAAGTTTCGGACATGTGCTGTAAGTGGTGTACGAAACCGACCGATTTCGGTCAGTGCAAAGTGATAACTTAAATGAACTATATGCAGGGGAGGCATTTATGCCACGGAGACAAATACTCAGTAGTGAAGAAAAAGAACGCTTGTTGGTTGTGCCGGATGATGACGTTCTTCTGACGCGCATGTGCTTTTTGAACGAACATGACCTCGCGCTTATTAATAAACATCGCAGGCCAGCTAACCGCCTGGGTTTTGCTGTTTTACTTTGTTATTTGCGAGGACCAGGATTTCCACCCGACAATAATGAGTCCCCTCACTACGGGGTTGTTTCCCGGCTTGCGGCTCATTTGAAACTTCAGCCTGATCTGTGGGCAGAGTATGCATCAAGAGAGGTCACCCGCTGGGAACATCTGGCTGAACTCTACCGCTACCTTGAATTATCTCCCTTCAGCCGGGCGCTGCAAAAAAACTGTATTCGCCACCTTTATCCCCACGCCATGCGGACAGACAGAGGTTTTTTACTTGCGGAAGAAATGCTCTCCTGGCTCCACAGTAATAAGATTATTTTCCCCTCTGTTGAGGTGATCGAACGAACCCTTGCTGAAGCAACAACGCTTGCTGACAGAGCGGTTTTTTCTGCGCTGACCGAGCAGCTTGAACCGGGGCAAAAAGCGGCACTGGACCGCCTGCTGGTATCTGAGGGTGAACAACCTTCACGACTGGCCTGGTTGCTTCAGCCTCCGGGAAAAATAAACGGCAAAAATGTCCTGCAACATATCGACAGGTTAAATGCGATAGAGTCGCTGGCACTGCCTGACGGTATTACGCTTTCCGTGCATCAGAACCGGCTCCTGAAACTCGCACGCGAAGGCAGGAAAATGAGTAGCCGGGACCTGGCAAAATTCACGGATGTTCGCCGTTATGCCTCGCTGGTTTGTATTATATCGGAAACCAGAGCCACCCTGACTGATGAAGTTATTGATCTGCAAGCCGTGTCGAGGGCGTCAACTCCTGGCTGGATGCCTTCATATCGGATTCCAAGCGGTGGTTTACCAAACCAGTATCATTCTCAAATGTGCTTGCATTTTCCTATCGTAGCAATCCGAAAGATTTAGATGATATCAAGTCCAGTCTGTAACGTCAGTGATATAAAAGGATATGATTGTCTGATGTCTGTCACTGACCATTTTACGGATAGAAACAGAGTAAAAATTCATATAGACAATTACTTAACAAAAATGAGGCAAATTAACCCCCTTATTTGTCGTTTTGTTCATGATAATAGACGCTATCCTACTGGAACCCTGACGTACACAGAACCAGGACACAAATATTCGACCATTCTTCCCCCGTGAGGAATGGTCTTCTTTTTCATCAATTACCCAGCAATTTCCCCGATAACTCTTGTATTTCCCTGCCCAGTATAGCGTAGTATTTAGTCCCAAAGAATAACGATTAGCAGCACCCGAAACACTTATGTTACATTGCGTAATGATAACGCAACATAGCTATCTAAACCTTAAACTGGTATGATATTTGCGAACTGGTGAATATATAACATCAGACAGTGTATTGAAGCGGTCCAGGGGATGTCACCGGGCCGTTTTTTTTATTTGAAGGTATTATTAACTGAAATACTGATAATGATATATTCAGAGATTTGAAGTTGTCCCTTAAAAGTACTGTAAGAAATTGATCTTTTAATACTTAATCTAAATAGGTTAGGTATGACCGTGCCCAGGGAACAGCCGTGAGGATGGATTATCGTAACTACAAATTGTGTAAACACAAAAAGAGTATGTACTTTCCGGCCTTCAGCCAAAAGATATTCACTCACCACGCTGTCCAGCGCGTTCAAAATCATGTCTGGTAATACGTTAAACTGAACCGCAACAAGCCAGTCTATATAACAGCCTGAAAAAAATGAAAAAATAAATCATAAGAATTCTAAAGTATATCTGCGTATATGCCGATACACCTATATATTTACCATGGAGGTTCTATGTCTATATCAATACAAACTAATACAAGTATAAAAAGTTCTAACAGTTCAGCTAATAGTGAATCATCTCAGATATCACAAATTTTAAAGAAGATACAGTCACTTACAGAAAAACTTGGTAAGGTGTCGTCAGAAGATGGTATGACAACAGATCAGAAGAAAGAGATGGTGGCTATCATACAAAAGCAAATTCAAAGTTTGTCTGCTCAATTACAACAGTTACTAAAACAGCAGGCTGAGAAGCAGGACAAGGAAACGCAGACTCAGTCAGGTAAAAGGGAAGATAAGAACCTCGAAAATACTATTGATGTTTATGTATGAATAGGTATTCCGGTGTGGACAACCCTCACAACCGTTGAATAATTTTGGCCTCGTGACGAGGCCTATTCAAAGGTCTCCGGACAGACGTCACCGAGATGACCGTGGCGCCGGACCCTTTAAATCATTCAATTAATAACCTTACTTGTAGAGGTTCTCTCACT